>JBILDL010000438.1:0-2808 GCA_044352635.1 Saprospiraceae bacterium
ATTTCCTGCTGCCATTTCCCGTTCGATGCGCCCTCCCCCATTAATAATCCGTTGTAAAAAAGCCATCAACATCAACTGGTGACCCGCTTCTTTATATTGATATCTGTCAATCCACGATTCAGCGTTACGTCGATAAAATTGGGTGAAGGCTTCCAGTAATTTGTCCATATTTAGTGTACCGTCTGTATTAAGATACCAACTCGTTTGGGCAATATCCTGATTAATGCCAACAGAAAATCCTATGGTCAATATGCGCGTGATAATTTCTCTGTATATCGGATTGGCAAACTGGATAGGATTCCCCGTGCTGATAATGCCCAGGTCACGGCAATATCTGATGGCATCATCCGCTCCATCAAAAGCGGGAGAATCACCTGTGATGATACTCATAATAATGGGTCGAACCCGGGGATCATCAATCTTGTCTGCTAAGCTGTCAAGGTGGGTTTGACGCTGTTCGATGAGGCGCTCTTTGGCAAGTTCAATTAAGTCCAGGGTGATTTCGCGGGAATAATCATTATTGAGCATCTCCCTTACCACCTCATTGGCCAGGGCGTTCGTCAACCAGGGTTGTCCACCCGAATAGGTGTATAACTTTTCTAATACTTCTTCAGAAAAAACCTGTCCAGTATCCTGCGTATGTTGGTTTAATAAAAAATGTACCTCCTCCTTCGAAAACGCGGGTAGGAAAAAAGATTTTGCCTTTATGTTAAATGGAGAACCAGAACCTATCGACGGATTATCAGCCCGGGCCCGCATGCGAAAATCACGGATATCTCTCAGACCTACCAACGCAATAGATTGAGGAAAATGATTAGGACGGGTTTGAAAGCCGTCACGCAATTGACGTAAAGTCGAAATGAGCACATCGTCGTAGAGTGCATCCACCTCATCAAGCAATAAAACCAATGGTTTATCCAGTGTATCGCACCAATCGGTGAGGTAATTCCTTAGTAATAGATTACCTGGTTCATAACCATCTGGCTTAGGCGGTAAAGCATCCGGCGATAAAAAAACTTTAGACGTCAAATACAAAGATTGTATAAACACCTCATTTGCCGTTTCTACGGAGATACTGGTATAACCCGCAGATTCCAAAGAGCATACCACAGAGACATAGTTACCTTCCTTATTCAGACGATGAGCCAGCGCGTGTAGAAAAGTGGTTTTACCTGTCTGTCGGGGAGCGTGAATGAGAAAATATTGCATATCCTCAATGAGGATATGTATATTATCATACATATTCCTAAAGGGATCTACCATGTAGTGCCTTTCCGGATTGCACAGTCCTGTGGTATTAAAGATTCTTCTCATTTTATAAAGATATGCCTTTTTGGCTCAGAAATACAATCAAGTTGAAGCGATAGATAGGAAAACAAAATACTATCCCAAGTATTGAAACTGCTTCATATCTGAACTGTTATTTTTTTGATTTTTATGATTAATGGGATGGAACATTAGATGGAAACTGTAGCGGTAGAGACGCGATGCTTAGCGTCTTATTTTCGGAGATTCAATGCCAATGATAGGAGAGGAAATATACAATTAATGCCTATGATTGCATTTCTTGTCTGAACTGTGATTTTTTTGATTTTATATGATTTTTATGATTCATTGGATGGATTACATTAGATGGAATATGTTGGACATAGATGATGCGTGACTTAGATTAGACGATGCGTACATCGTCTCTACGGGAATTTAGTTGAAATAAATTCTATGCTAGTCATCAAACTCCTGGAAAACAAAGACCTCATTCATAATCCGCGAAATCCCTTCATCCCTAAAATCCGTGATTCAAAAATGAGGGTTAGGGGTAATTTTACATTGGAACCTTTCGCGGATAAGACAATGCGTGCATTGTCTCTACGGGGTTTTCTGTTTTATAAAATCTTTCGGAACCATTCCCGTTCGTCTTTTAAATGCTAGCCTGAAGGCAGAATAGGTCCTAAATCCACTTTCATTAGCTATTGTTTCAAGGGTTTTATTCATTCCTTGCTCATTTTTCATTAAATCAATTGCATAATTAACCCTTAAATTATTTCTCCAATCAATATATTTTTCGTCATTTACCTGGTTAAAATAATAGGTTAAATGATATAAGGGAATTCCAATTTCACCTGATAGATTATTTAACGTTACATCTTCGCTTAAAAATCTGCCTTTTTTTGCCCAATCCTCT
This sequence comes from Saprospiraceae bacterium, assembly GCA_044352635.1. Taxonomy (GTDB): domain Bacteria; phylum Bacteroidota; class Bacteroidia; order Chitinophagales; family Saprospiraceae; genus BJGN01. Next base: position 2,183 of record JBILDL010000438.1, read on the forward strand.
AGTTTCAATCTTATATTTTCAAGATGTTTTTCGTGAAACATGGATATGTTGCCATTTTCCTTTTGGAAATTATTAGCATCATTCATTTCATGATTATACTCATTGTCCTCTTCCTTTCTCATAATCCAACCAGCCTTGCCAACGGGAATGCCATATAAAATTTGAGGAAATGACATAAGAACCAATATTAATGCCATAACACTAAGAAAAATGAGAGAAAATAAAATCTGGCCTTCTTGATGAAATTTAGATTTATCGGGTGTATATACAAATAGGAATACAATAAAATGAAAACAAATAATGGAGAAGGTAAATATAGAGTTTAAAATAATCAACCAACGTTTTACAATCAATATCTGAGATTTTTCATTTTCATCGGTGGTGATTTTAAATTTGGCTTTATAGATCATGAGCCAAATACCGATTATATAGAGGAAAACATGAATACTCTTCAACAGATAATTTGTTTTGATGTCCAATAACAAGTTGAAATGTGAATCGGGTAGCTCTAACCAGGACCTATGAATGAATTTATTTGCCATTTCTATTTTTACCTCCCAACTTGAAAAATTAAAAGGTAACCTTCCTAAAAAAATGATTCCGAAAGGGATAAAATGTTTCCAATC
>JBILDL010000440.1:0-2794 GCA_044352635.1 Saprospiraceae bacterium
TATTTATAGGTCAGATTACCTTTTTGATAGCGTTTAGACATTGATTCACATTTTCCTTATTTGCACCGTACCCCATGAGGCCAATCCGCCATATTTTGCCACTGAGGGCACCTAATCCTGCACCGACTTCCAGTTGATGTTCGAGGAGTAGTTTTTTCCTTAGATTTGCTTCATTTTCAATGCCAGAAGGAAGAAAAACGGCATTTAGCTGTGGGAGTCGGAAAGGTTCATCTACCAGGAAGGAAAATCCAAGATCTTGTAATCCGGCCAAAAGAAGCAAATGCATTTCTCTGTGTCTGTTCCATGCATTTTCCAAACCCTCCAGGCAAAGTAAGCGAAGAGCCTCGTGCAAGGCATATAAACTATTTACGGGAGCGGTATGATGGTAAGCACGCTGCCCAGCTTGCAGGCCATCTTCCCAATAGGCCATCACTAGATTAAGGTCTAAAAACCAGCTTTGGACTTTAGATTTTCGGTTTTTAATCTTTTCAGCGGCACGCGGACTAAAGGCGACAGGTGATAGTCCGGGAATACAAGACAAACATTTTTGGCTTCCGGAATAAACGGCATCAACGGCCCATTTTTCTGTAAACAAGGGAATACCACCCAGACCGGTAACGCTATCTACTATGGTGAGGCAATGGTATCTGGCGGCGATTTCACAAAGTAATTGGGCATCACTGGCTGCACCTGTAGAAGTTTCAGCGTGAACGAAAGCTACTATTTTTGTATCGGGATTAGCTTTTAGGGTAGTTTCCAGGCTATCAGGATCAACAGGTTTTCCCCATTCTTGATCTACAATGACAGGAATACCACCACAACGAAGCACATTTTCCACCATTCTTCCACCAAAAACACCATTTCTGCAAACAATAACCTTTTCACCTGGTTCGACTAAATTAACAAATGCGGTCTCCATACCTGCGGAACCAGGTGCTGAGACAATAAAAGTGAGAGGATAGGAGGTTTGAAAGGCATATTGAGTCATTTGCTTCACCTCATCCATCATTTTAATGAATTGAGGATCCAAATGCCCCAAAGTAGGTTTTGAAAGAGATTGAAGTACAGAAGGATAAATGGGTGATGGTCCAGGACCCATCAATAATCTTTCGGCAGGTTCGAAGGTTGGAAAGGTGGGAGCATCCATAATCTCACTATAGCGCATCATTTTTATGTTAAATATACTCATTTTTCATAAAAACGAAGCGTTGATAAAATGCGGTTATAACATATTGAGGAAGGAGCATTTACCTGTTTAGCTAAAAATAGATTTTTTAACTATGGTATGGGCCGGAATAAATCCTCCAGTGCTGACAAGGGGATAAATCTGGACATTTTTACCTATAACAGATCCAGGAAGGATAACACAATTGGCACCTATCTCTGCGTGATCACCGATAAGGGAACCCAGTTTATTTCTACCCGAATTTAATTTTGCATGACCCGTTCTGATGGCAATATTTTTCCCATCAAATCTAAAATTAGAGAGAATGGCACCTGCACCAAGATGTGCTTTAAATCCAAGGATGGAATCACCGACATAATTGAAATGTGGGATTTGCACCCCATCAAAAAGAAGTGCATTTTTAACTTCCGTGGAATTCCCTATGACACATCCGGTTCCAGTAATGACATTTTTTCGTATAAAAGCACCATGCCGAATTTCTGTATTTGGGCCAATAATGGCAGGACCTTCAATAAAAGCGGTCGGAGCAATGGACACATTATCGGATATCCAAATTCCAGGCTTCCACTCCGTATAGCTTGTTTTAATTTCCGAAATAAATGCGTCAAATTGATTTTCCAACAAGGTTAAAACGTCCCAGGGTTTTTCTTGAAAGAAATGAGGAAACCGCGTATGATTTAAATCAAAAAGCTGACTTGTTACCGATTCCCTCATTTGCAATGATATTAATCTTCAGAGGTAATAACAAAAAGAGAATCCATTTGAGGATAATCCCTTTCAAGACGGCAATACATTTTAACCAAGCGGGCTGATATAGAAATAAGGTCTTTGGTTTCTAATAAAATATTGAATACCAGGATACTGTTTCTTGCGCTATAGGTTTCATTTTTAATACCTTTTGCCTGTCTGGCGATCAGATTTTCAATTTCCTCTAACAGCTGTTTTTTTCTTGCCTTAATTTCATCGTATTGCACATAATTCCTGTTGCGGGTTATTTGCGAACAATCTTTAAAAAACAGGCTAAGATCCTGGCTTATTTTTCTTATATTCTGTGCCTGATCTTCATCTAAAGCACCCAACATGTCTTCCACGTGTTTCCTTGCGGTTTCAGTAACAAAGACAGCTGATTGCACCAGATCTTGTTCTATATCGTAGGCCATCAGATAAAGACGGCTGCCTTCTGACAATTCTTCCTGGATGCGTCTTATAGAGTTATAAAAAGTATATTTGAATTCCTCATTACTTTTTTCAAGCCTTTCCATGGCTTTCAAAGCTTCTCTTAATTTTTTTCTATCTTCTGTTAACAAGCCCTCAATGGCAGCGACAAAACCATCTGCTACGGCATCTAGACTATCGGCTAAACTGCCTGAGGTACTATTAATTATTTGTTTTGCCGGAATAATTTCCGTCTTCATGGTAGATTCTAAAATCTTAGCATTCGACTTTTCTTTTTTATTGTGAAATCTTATGGTCATTGTGATGAAAAGGATAGTAAACAGGACTAAAAATCCTACACCATACATATCAAATTTGAACATAATAAAGGCAAAAAGGCCAGAAACACTAAAGGCAATAAAAGCGGTCAAAAGCCAACCTAAAATAACACTT
>JBILDL010000137.1:0-6245 GCA_044352635.1 Saprospiraceae bacterium
CCCCGTGAAAATGATTTGATTGCAGCAACCCATGGCAGAAGTTTGTTTATATTAGATGACATTTCTCCCTTACAACAATTAACACCAACCATTGCTGCTGGGAAAGCCTGGTTATTCCATCAGAAACCAGCTACCCTTTGGGCAAATAAAAGCAGAGGTGCCCAAAGAGGTCATTTTTGGTTTGCGGGAAAAAATCCGGCTAATATCAAACCTATTTCCTCTTTACCCCGTGCTGTTTTTGAAAACGGAGCACTCATTCATTTTTATCTTAAGGATACTTCTGAACCTGCATCCATCCAAATAAAGGATCAAAGTGGAACGCTAACCACAACGATCCCTGTGGAAAACAAACCGGGTATCCATAGAATTAGATGGAACCTGAAATTTGACAAAAAAGAAGCGCTTCCTGGATTTTACCAGATCACCTTGAAAGTAGGTGAAGAAAGTTACCACAGCTTTTTGGAAGTTAAAATGGATCCACTGCATTTAACAGGAAAAACAAATTAACCAAAACCAATGGCGTGATTCAGACCATTTTCCAGGAACAAACTATGACGGTAAATTACCAGCCACATTCACTTCCCGCTCCAGCTCAATACCAAATTTTTCACGAACAGATTGTTGTATTTTCTTCGAAAAAGTAAGTATATCCTTTCCCGTTGCCCCACCCGTGTGTATAAGTATGAGCGCCTGCTTTTCATAACACCCGACACCTCCTTCGGAGTAACCTCGCCAGTTTGCCTTTTCCAATAACCAACCAGCGGGGATTTTATATCCATCAGGTAATTTATAAAACGGCATCTCCGGATAATCTGTTTTTAAATATTCATATTGTTTGTCCGTAATCGTTGGATTCTTAAAGAAACTCCCTGCATTGGGCACTACATCCGGATTAGGGATTTTGGAATTTCTTATATTCATAACTGCTTTAGCAACCTCCAATATAGTTGGTTTAAGGACACCCATTTTACCAAGTTCTGACGTAATAGCACCATATTCCATATTTAAAATGGCGTTTTTACTCAACTTAAACTGAACACTGGTGATAACTGTCTTATTTTTCCAACCTTGTTTAAAAATACTATCTCTATAACCAAACTGGCATTCATCCAATCCAAGTTGATACCATTTGTTATCCTCAAAATGCCAGCAACGCAAAGATTGAAAAACGTCCTTTAATTCAACGCCATACGCTCCTATGTTTTGAACCGGTGCAGCACCCACGGTCCCTGGGATCAGTGCTAAATTTTCAATACCCGCCCAGCCATTTTCTATGGCAAGTAAAACTACATGATGCCAATCCATGCCGGCTCCAACTTCTATAAAAATATCATCTGCAGATTCATCTGTTATTTTTAATCCATCTATTTCATTTTTCAAAACAACGCCGTTCACATCACCTAAAAGCAATAGATTACTCCCTTTTCCCAACACTAAAATATCTTTGTAATGATTGGAAATACGATCAAAATCATTCCTTTGGACGATAGAAGTCAATTCCTCCTCATTTTTAAAAGAAAAAAAATGAGATGCAAATCCGGGTGTTTTAAATGTAGTGAGATGCTGAAGTGAAAAATGTTGACTATATTCCATTTGATTAGGTGCTTATCTTTGGACCCAATATTAATGGATAATTATCAGAACTGTCAATTATCCATTAAAAAAATTAATTTTGTTAAAAAAATAAAGATGAAAGCATTTGAGGTAATTGGCGGAAAGAAACTAATAGGTGAAATTACACCTCAAGGTGCTAAAAATGAGGCATTACAAGTTATTTGCGCTGTTTTATTAACAGAAGAACCCGTTAGAATAAGTAATATTCCCAGTATTCTGGATGTAAAATTGTTAATTGAAATTTTAAAAGAACTTGGTGTAACAGTACAAAAAGAGTCGGAGGATACTTTTTTGTTTAACGCAAAAAATATTCTTATCGATAAAATCGAAGACCCTGAATTCCACAAAATAGCCAATAAATTACGTGGTTCCGTCATGATTGCCGGACCTTTACTTGCCCGGTTCAACAGGTCATTTATACCTAAACCTGGCGGTGATAAAATTGGACGTAGGCGTATGGACACCCATATCATTGGATTTGAGCATCTGAATGTTCATTCTGAATATGATAAATTACACGGTTATTTCAAACTCACCTCCAATGGGCTGAAAGGAGCGGACATTCTTCTTGACGAGCCTTCTGTTACGGGAACCGCCAATATTGTATTAGCTGCCGTTATGGCAAAAGGCCATACAACGATATACAATGCTGCCTGCGAACCTTATCTGCAGCAATTATGTACCATGTTAAACAAGATGGGAGCTAAAATTTCGGGTATAAAATCTAATTTATTACAGATAGAAGGCGTCTCGCAACTCGGTGGAACAGAACATCGCATTTTACCGGACATGATCGAAGTTGGTTCTTTTATTGGATTAGCTGCTATGACCAATAGTCCATTGACTATTAAAAATGTAGGTCTTCAACATCTGGGTATCATTCCTGACAAATTTAAGCAGTTGGGCATAGCCATGTCCTTTAAAGGAGATGATATACAAATTCATGAACAAGACCAATATGTTGTTCAAGATGCGCTCGATGGTTCCATGCTTACTCTTTATGATCATCCCTGGCCTGGACTTACCCCTGATTTGCTGAGTGTTCTTCTCGTTGTGGCAACGCAAGCAAAAGGGAGCGTGTTGATTCACCAGAAAATGTTTGAAAGTAGATTATTTTTCGTCGATAAGTTAATTGACATGGGCGCCAGAATTATCCTTTGTGATCCGCATCGGGCTACTGTCATCGGCCTGGAAAGGGAGCAGGCACTCCGTGGAATCACTATGAGCAGTCCCGATATTCGCGCGGGTATGGCTCTTCTTATTGCTGCTTTAAGTGCTGAAGGAACCAGTATCATCAATAATATAGAACAAATAGACCGCGGCTACCAATTTTTAGATGTCCGTTTAAATGCATTGGGAGCAGGTATCCGACGCATTGAATCGTAAGAAATAAATTTACACAAAAGTCAATATTGTTTTATAACATATTGACTTCTGTGGAGTTAAATGCATTTTCCCAATGCAAGTATATTCAAATCAAACGGATAAAAAATGATATAAACAGATGAAAATCATTTTGCCATTGTCTTTTAAGGACGATAGGGCAGCTTCTTATGCCCATAGACACAATGTCGGCAACCGTTTTTGCAGCAATGTCCCCTTAATAAATGATAAAATTCTGTAAACACCCATTTGCCGGATACCAGATAATAGTGAACCCCTTCCTTCAGGTCTGATGGTTTTAATGGAAAAAGGACATGTTGTTCATAAGGAATTACGACCATTTGATTTTCAATTAAATAGCTTAGGGTATTTTCGCTCAGATAAATTCCATCCGTAGCATACTTTTCCTTTAGTGGATAGAATTCTGATTGATTTTCCGGCAACTCATCCTTCATTTTCATTATCATTTCAATATTTGTGCAATATTAAAAGCAGTGAGCGTCAGATTTTTTTCTGTATTTAGTAACGCGTCATTTAAAGAACCAGGGCCTTGGGAAATACTAAAGGCCGCTTTTAAACCCAATGTAGCTAATTCTTCTGAAGGTAGATCTAAAGCGCCACAAATGGCGATGACAGGTTTATCATATTTTTTGGCCATCTGACAAACCCCTTTTATTAATTTACCCTGTAAGGTTTGCCTGTCTAACGCCCCCTCGCCAGTGATTACCAGATCGGTTTCAGGCATAAACTTTTCAATATTAGAATATTTTAGTATTAAATCTATACCTGATTTTAAGGAAGCGCCTAAAAAAAAGCTGGTTCCGTAGCCCAGGCCACCTGCAGCACCAGCACCGGGTAAATTTTGCTTCACAGAATTATTTATTTGGGAGCAGATACCATAAAAATGTTTCAAACCATTATCTAAATATTTAACAACAAAAACATCGGCACCCTTTTGAGGTGCAAAAATAAATGCGGCACCATTTGACCCAAAAAGAGGATTATCCACATCGCAAAGAACCTCAAAAGTAACCTTACTTCCTACAAATTTGGCTGGTGGTAATATCTGAAAAACCTTAATCAATTCATTTCCAATGGGTTCACAATCTTTACCATTATCGTCTAAAAATCTCCATCCCAACGCTTTAGCCATACCCATTCCGGCATCATTGGTTGAAGAACCACCCAGACCAATAATAATGTCCGTTGCCCCTAATTTACAAGCATGGTTTATCAATTCACCCACACCGTAGGAAGAAGTATGCAATGGATTCCTTTCAGCAGGACTTAAATGTTGTAGTCCAATAGCTTGTGCTACCTCAATAACAGCTAATTTTTTTGTTTCCGAAAACAAAAAATGTGCCTCCTTTTTCCGTCTTAAGGCGTCGTCCACCACTACGGAAACAAGATCCATTTCTAAGTATAGTTTAAGAATATCAATTAGTCCTTCCCCACCATCTGCCAGAGGGAAGCAAGAAACCTCATCGTGCGGACTTGATTTTAACCAACCTTTTTTTACCGCCTCGCAAACGGCAAAGGAATCGGCAGCGTCTTTAAAACTATCTGTAGCAATAAGCACTTTCATTTTCCAACATTTATAAAATAAAATATCCTGTTCGTAAAACAAACGAACAGGATATCAGCAAAAAATAAAAATAATTATTTATTGGGGGTCTTCAAAACTTTGATGAAAAAATACAAAGTGAAACCAGTAACTATTATTACAGAACCCAACCACATAATTAAAGCTGAAGTATTCATAATTTATTTTTTATTCGTTAACATTAACATGGACATTATCATTGAGTTTACGTTTGCGATAAGCAACATAAACCAAAGCAGCGATACACACCCAAAGGGCTAGTAAAAGAAGGCGGGAAATATTTTGGAAGAAAATAGTATTCTTTATCTTTTCTGCTTCGGCACCTGTAGCTGTCAATAAGTCATTATTCAATTTCACTTGCATGATTTGATCCCAAATTCCAGGAAGGCTTGAAAAAAACACCCAGCCTAAAAGTAAAGGAGTGATAACTAAAATGATATATTTAAATATACCTGGAACTTTAATATCGGCACCAGAGATTATCTCTGACCAACCCCTTTTAATACCAAAAATCCAGGCAAACAATACAGTTTCAAATAATGCAAAAACCACTAAGGAAACGGTTCCTGCCCAATAATCATACTCATCAAAAACACCATATTGAAAGAAAATAACGGTTGGTAAACCCAAAACAAAGACAATAACACCAAAAGCTAAAGCAGAGGGACCACGTTTCCAGTTAAATTCATCTTGAAGGAATCCCATAACAGGCGTTCCCATAGCCAATGATGAAGTTATACCGGCAAAAAACAATAGTCCAAACCAGGCAACACCTGCGATAATCGCCAGGATAGGTCCCCATTGTTGAAACAGGTAAGGAAGCGTTCTGAATCCTAATCCTAATCCACCTACTTCATTCACCAAAGCCTTCATACCGTCAATACCGAAATAACCAACGGTAATAGGTATTAAAATGGCACCACCAAGAACTACCTCTACAAACTCATTCATCCATCCAGCACTCATGGCATTTAATGCAATATCATCTCTTTCTCTCAAATAGGAAGCATAACATTGAATGCTGCCCATGCCGACAGACAAGGTAAAAAATATTTGACCTGCTGCGGCTAACCAAACTTTTGGAGACCAGATAGTGTCAAAATTAGGCGTCCATAAAAAATTCAATCCTTCGGTACCATCAAACTCAGCACCATTTGTTCCTGCTTGTAAGCTGATACCGCGAACAGCAAGGAAAATACCAAAAACTATTAACAAAGGCATACCTACCATGGCTACTTTTTCAACACCTCCACTCAAACCTTTTGAAAGTATGTAAGTATTTAAAACTAAACATATTATCCAAAACATATATGGTTGAGGGCCACTTAAACCCGTATATTCCACAAAAACATTAGAAACTCCCTCTCTGTCTAAACCATTGAAAGTTCCACTGATAGAATTCCAAACGTACCCTAAAGCCCAACTTTCCAAATAACAATAATAGGCAGCCACCGCTATATTTGTAAAAATACCAAATACACCGATATATCTCCATAACGATTGTTTAGGCGCAAGACTGTCTAAAATAAAAGGCGTTGAATGGTGCCCAAATTTTCCCCCAAATCTACCCATAGACCATTCTATAAATAATAGAGGGATACCCATTAATAAGAAACAAACAAGATAGGGAATGATAAAGGAGCCT
>JBILDL010000370.1:0-3291 GCA_044352635.1 Saprospiraceae bacterium
CCCCAATCCTACGGCATTTCCAGCCATTGCCAATACCAATCCGACCCTTGTACCCCAGCCTTCTTTCGTTGCTGTACTGCTCATATTATGATGATTTTAAAAGAATAAAAAATAGCTTTCTGAAGAAAACTTTTTAATTACCTGGTGAAAATAACAAAACTAAAGGTAAATGTTAGTCTTTATTTGTATCATTCTTAAATAAATTACTTGCCAATATCATATTCAACCTTACGTTTTACATGTATATTAGATAAATAATTGGGTTTTTATGCAAATTAATTCGTTTCCCGTTCTACTTCCTCCCGACCCATTTGGTTCAGAAATAGATGACTTTTGTGATGCAGCCAGAACGCAACTTTCAAAGGCCTTTCTACCTTTTAAAAAGCCCCAAGCTCAAAATAAGGGTCTTATCATTTTAGAAGTTATTACCGATAATTTAACCTCTGTTGGCATCATTTGCCTTACTAATATAAAGGATTATCAAGAAAACAAATTACAAGTTCATGAGGATATCATTGGTCCGAAGCTAAAAAAACAGAAAGAATATCTTGTTAAACAAGGCACATTTATAAAGCCGATTCTAGCCGCCATTGAAGATCATGTTGACCTTAACTCTTGGCTTCAAATACAAAGGCAAAAACCAATATTTAAAACCTTTCATTCCTTGAAAAGGCAACAAAAATTTAATCTTTGGCTTGTAGATGATGTTGACGCCATTTTAGAGATTAAAGAAATTTTCCGTACTAAAATTACCCGTGCGATCATTGCAGATGGTCATCACCGTAGTGCAGCCTGTAAGTCATTGTTCGAAGAAGGAAATACGCAATTCAACTATTTATTTACTGCGTATTTTCCCGTTAGTCAATTAAAAATCCTTACTTTTCATAGAATCTATTCCCTCCAAAAGCAAACAAATATAAACCTTGTTTTATCCAATTTATCATTACATTTCGAGCTAACAAAATTGACAAGCCCCCTACTCCCTACAGGTAAGAATGATGTATTAATCGGATTGAAAGATGAATGGTATCGGGGAATTTTCAAAAATATACCTCACGGTAAACCGGACGTCATTTATGCCGATGAATTATTACCATCCATAATAGATGTTAAAAATGTTATCAATATCCAATATCCGGAAGATGCCGTTTCTATTCAATCGTTAGTAAATGAAAGAAAGGATAACCATCCTATTCTGGCGCTAAGTTTTTTTCCTATTCCCAAGAACGATTGGGTAAAAGCAGTAAAAGATCAGCTATTTTTTCCACCAAAATCAACTAGATTTATGCCCATATTGAGAAGCGGATTAACGATGTTTGATTTTAAAAATACTCCACCCCTGCCAATAGATTAACTGACGTTATAATTTATTATACTATGATTCGCCAAATAAGTGCCGACTATATCTACCCCGTTTCCTCCAAACCAATTAAAAATGGTATCCTGACTTACGACGACCAAAGTGGGGAAATCATCTCCCTGGAGGGCCCGAATTCTGAAACATCTTCGTCTGTTGAACATTATTCCGGTATATTAGTGCCGGGTTTCATCAATGCTCATTGTCATTTAGAGCTATCCCACCTTAAAGGACAAATTCCAACAGGAACCGGCCTTCTTCCATTTTTAAAAGCCGTTGTTACCCTGAGAGAATTTCCTCAGGAAGTCATACAACAAGCCATTGAGGCACAAGACCAAGCTATGTGGGAGGCAGGTATCATGGCTGTTGGAGATATCTCAAATAAGATAGATACAGCAGATTGTAAGCGGAAAAGTCCGATTCGTTATGCCACGTTTATCGAATTTTTCGATTTTATGCAACCTCATCTGACCTCAAAATTTGTTTCCCAATATCTTGAGGTTTACCAAAACTTCCATCCCAAAAAAGAAGATAAATTAAGTGCTGTTCCTCATGCGCCTTACACCGTTACGACAGATTTATTCCATGAAATAAATAAGATAAATTCTCCCCATGATATTGTCAGCATTCATAATCAAGAGACCGTTCATGAGGATGATTTATTTTTGACAGGGTCAGGAGGATTTCCTTCTTTCTTTAAAAATTTTGGGTTTGATTTCTCCACTTTCTCCCCCACCGGCAAACCATCTGTTTATTATGCTATGGAAAATATGAATCCACATAATAAAACTTTGTTTATCCACAACACAAAAACCTTAGCCTCAGAAATTCAAGCAGCAGAAAATTGGTCTAAAAACACCATCTTTTGGGTAAGCTGTCCAAACGCCAATTTATTTATAGAAAATAAATTACCCGACTACAGTTTATTTTTAGCGCAGAATGCCAAAGTTTGCCTGGGAACAGATAGTCTTTCCTCAAACTGGCAACTCTCAATTCTTGAAGAAATCAAAACGCTTTCCAAATATTGCTCTTACATTGATTTTGATACCCTCATTTCCTGGGCCACATTAAACGGCGCAGAAGCCTTAGGGATGTCTGATACCTTGGGATCTTTTGAACCCGGAAAAACACCTGGTATATTGCTTCTTGAAAATTTATCAGAAGACAAAAAAATCAAAGCAGAAACAACGGTTTCAAGAATTTGTTAAGGAATCTATTTTTTAATTACGACCTTTCCGGTAAAAATTTCATTTCCTGAAATGGCTCTAAACAAGTAAACGCCATCAGATAAATCGCCTATAAATAGTTCATTTCCCGCATCAAGGGTTACATTCCCCATTTTTTGACCTTGTAAATTAAACCATTCCACTTTACTTGCATTGGGAAGATTTTCGAAGTATAAATAGGTGGAGGCCGGATTTGGATAAACCTTCAGGTCTGTGGTTTTTGAATTCACAGCAAAAAGTGAGGTCGATACCGATAATGATTTGAAAAATAAAACGCTGTTTAGCAACGCAGGCTCAACACACTGACCATGACTGAAGGAAGAATTTAAATCCTTTATAAAAATATTCTGGGCGCCCCTTGCCCTCATCACAGAATCGGCGAGAATTGCATTGGTATAACCAACTTGTTCATCTGCCTTACAATATAAGATTCGCGTGGGCGCCTTTGGAACCCAATCATAAGTATCATTGTCTTTTAGAGCTAATCGAACCGGATGGTTTGGATTATTTTTTATGTTATTAACTACACTATCCTGAAAAATAAAGGACGGAATAGCTTTTCCGTGCTCCTTCTTCAATGCCGCTGTTAGCAAGGTATTCATTTGCCCTAATCCAATCTCTTCCTTTTGTCTGCGCAAGACAATATCCAGATAAGCAGGCTTTATCACCTGATTCAGATTAGTATAGAGTTTATAAATAGGATTATAC
>JBILDL010000441.1:0-2793 GCA_044352635.1 Saprospiraceae bacterium
TGGTGGGGAAGGATTTCGTTATAACGGACATTGGTCATGGATATATTTGCATGAAAATAAATGTAGGACGGATTATGATGGTTCATTGGTGAAAATAGGTGGAAGACCTGTAAACATCATGGAGTGGATGTCTCTACAAAAGCTCAACACAAGGAAATAAGGCATTAGGAGAAAGATAAATGAGAATAAAGGATTTACTACTGGGCTGGCCTGAAAAACCAGCCCAGTAATAAATGTATTACAGAATAGCAGCTTTTACTTCATCTAATATAGTTCTTACCATTTCCTCATTTTCTGCCTGAGCATACACACGAAGCACGGGTTCTGTACCAGAAGGTCTGATCATCACCCAGCGATCATTGCCGAGTAAAAACTTAGTACCATCCATTTGTACTGTTTCTAGAATATTGAATGAACCAAACTGGGTATAAGTCTGATTATCACAATGTTTAATTACTGATTGCTTTTGGCTTTCCGTGATATGCAAATCGTCTCTATCACACCAAAAAGAGCCAACTAAGTCATACACCTCCTGAATTAATTCCTTCAGTGATTTCCCTGAGATGGACATAAATTCCAGGATCATCAAACCTATCCAGATACCATCTCTTTCGGGAATATGCCCTTTAACGGCTAAACCGCCTGATTCTTCGCCACCTACCAACACATCTTTTTGGGTCATTATGTCGGCAATATATTTGAAACCAATAGCTGTAACTTCAATAGGTAAATTGAGTAATGCAGCTAATTTTTTCATTTTATCTGTCACAGAGAAAGTAATAATGACATGTCCCTTTTGACCTTTATATTTGCCTAAATAAAGGAGCAAAAGGAGTAAAATATGATGAGAATCAACAAATTTTCCTGTTTCGTCATATAAGCCAATTCTATCTGCATCGCCATCTGTTGCAATACCCAGTTGAATATCAGGGTTGCTGGCAATCAGGGCTGAAAGTTCCTGTAAATTTTTATGTATTGGTTCTGGTGCCTGTCCTTTAAAAGAAGGATTAAAGTCGCAATGCAGGCAATGAGCTTCAGGAAGAATACGGGGCATAGCACGTTGTCCGGCACCGTACATAGCATCATAAGCTACGCCAACTTTTGCCTTTTTGATCCCTTCCAAATCAAATGATTTCTCCACATGATCGAGGTACATTTGCTCAAGATCAAGATATTCAAATAAACCAGCTTCTTTCAAAGACTCGATAGAGGGAAAGACAGATAAAGAACATTTTTCAGGAACGAGCGCTTCGACTTCACTCACCTGAGCGGGAGAAAGAGGTCCACCAAAATGTGATTTTAACTTATATCCGTTATAATCAGGCGGATTATGGCTAGCGGTAATAACCACACCCAGCTGTGAATTTGTTTTAGCTACTCCTAAGGAGACCATTGGGGTAGATGAAAAATCGGGTGACATGAGTACTTTTATACCATAAGCACCTAATACAGATGCGGTTGTGTTTGCAAAAAGCACGCCTCCAAATCGACAATCGTATCCAATCACAACTTGTTTTCCCCCTGTATTTTTCAACCAAATAGCCGTAGCTTCAGCGACACGGCGAACATTTTCAACGGTATAATCAGAGGCAATAATTGCTCTCCAGCCATCGGTACCAAATTTAATTGAATTCATATTGACAATTTTAAGTAAAAATAAGTCTATTATTGGATACTTTTACCATTTTAAAAGAAATAAGAAATCAAATGTTTTCTAAATTTCACCTTAACAAATAAATAGAAAAATCAAGATGTTACAGACGGATACCTATCGGCATAAAGGCATGCGCCGCCTGTTAGTGGAGGAACTCCGATCCAGAGGTTTATTTTCCGAGGAAGTTCTGGATACATTTCAACGAGTTCCCAGACATTTCTTTTTAGATAAGGCATTTGAAGAATGGGCTTACCAGGACAAACCGTTTCCTATTGGTCATGAACAAACCATTTCTCAACCTTACACGGTTGCTTTAATGACACAACATTTAGCTGTGAAGAAAAGGGAAAAAGTATTGGAAATTGGCACAGGATCTGGTTTTCAGGCTGCCATATTGGCTTCTTTAGGTGGCAGAATTTATACTATTGAGCGAGTTCGTGCATTGTATCTTTCTTCTAAATCATTGTTAAAAGAAATGAAATTTTCCAATATCCAGTCCTTTTACAAGGATGGCTATTTGGGCTTACCAGAATTTGCCCCTTTCGATAAAATTATCGTGACGGCTGGTGCGCCGGAAGTTCCCCCTTTACTACCAAAACAATTAAGTATTGGCGGCATCATGTTAGTACCTACGGGTGTGGAAGCACAAAGATTATTGAAAATAGTGCGAACGGGAGAAAACAGTTGGGAAACCGAGGATCTTGGCGAGGCTAAGTTCGTCCCTTTCCTTGCAGGAACGAGACCAGGTTAATTTCTTTTATGGCTAAAAAAATCTTGTAACAATTGACGGCATTGTGCCTCCATTACCCCATACGAAAGTTTTGTTTGTGGATGTAGCATCGCTTTTCCAAACTTCATAAATCCTCTTTTTTCATCGGATGCGCCATAAACGACCCTTGAAATTTGCGACCAATATAGAGCTCCCGCACACATGCAACAGGGTTCCAGGGTAACAAATAAAGTACAATCGGTTAAATATTTACTTCCTAAAAAATCTGCTGCGGCAGTAATGGCAATAATCTCTGCATGGGCGGTAATATCTCCTAATTGTTCTGTTCGATTAGAACCTCTCGCAATAATTCTGTTATCACAAACTATTACGGCGCCAACGGGAACCTCTCCGTTTTCAGCGGCGAAGG
>JBILDL010000442.1:0-2791 GCA_044352635.1 Saprospiraceae bacterium
GGTCCTGAACCTGCAGCAGCAGGCATTGAAGAGCAAGTTTTAGGATGGAAAAATTCTTTTGGTACCGGACACGGTGTTCATACTATTACCAGTGGTTTAGAAGGTGCCTGGACGACTACGCCCACCCAATGGAGCAATAATTATTTTGAAAACCTATTCGGTTTCGATTGGGAATTGACAAAAAGTCCTGCAGGTGCCCATCAGTGGAAACCAAAAGGTGGCGCTGGTGCAGGTACAGTTCCTGACGCTCATGATCCATCATTAAGCCATGCCCCAACCATGCTTACTACGGATATTGCCCTAAAAGCTGATCCAGCTTATGAAAAAGTATCCAGGAAATTTTACGAAAATCCAGATCTTTTTGCTGACGCTTTCGCCAGAGCCTGGTTTAAATTAACCCACCGTGATATGGGCCCACGTGCCAGATATCTTGGGTCTGAAGTTCCAGCTGAAGTGCTGATCTGGCAAGATCCAATTCCTGCTGTTTCGCATAAATTAGTAGATCAAAAGGATGTGGAGACTTTAAAAGAAAAAGTGTTGAACGCAGGTTTAACCGTTTCTGAACTTGTTTCTACCGCCTGGGCTTCTGCTTCTACTTTTAGAGGTTCAGATAAAAGAGGTGGGGCAAATGGTGCCAGAATAAGATTATCTCCACAGAAATACTGGAAGGTAAATAACCCGGCCCAGTTGACAAAAGTACTTGATGCGCTTGAAAAAATTCAGGCTGATTTCAACCAGTCTCAAAAAGATGGAAAAGGTATTTCCCTTGCCGATCTGATTGTATTAGCTGGTGGTGCTGCCATTGAAAAAGCAGCTTCTTTGGCTGGTGAAAATGTAAACGTTCCTTTTACTCCTGGTCGTGGTGATGCTACCCAGGAACACACAGATGTTGATTCATTTGCTGTACTTGAACCTTTGGCAGATGGTTTCAGAAACTATCAAAAAGCCATAACTAAAAATATGTCTGCGGAGGAGTTGTTAATTGATAAAGCTCAATTGCTGAAGTTATCAGCTCCTGAATTGACCGTGTTGATAGGTGGAATGAGGTCTTTGAACACCAATTTCGATCACTCACACCATGGGGTATTTACCAAAAATCCAGGCGTACTTTCTAATGACTTTTTTATCAATTTACTTGATCTGAATACAACTTGGAAAGCAACGTCAGAGGATCAGAATATTTTTGAAGGTCGCGATAGAAAAACGGGTGATTTGAAATGGACCGGTACCAGAGTAGATTTAATTTTTGGTTCCAATTCAGAACTTCGTGCTTATGCTGAAGTCTATGGCTTTGAAAGTGCAAAATCTAAGTTCGTTAAAGATTTTGTCAAAGTATGGGCAAAAGTTATGAACCTGGATCGCTTTGACTTGAATTAATCAAATAAGTTATATTTTGTTAAAGAGGCTATCTAAAAAGGTAGTCTCTTTTTTTTATGCTAATTTTCTAAGATTTTGCCCGATGAACATTAGATTTTTACGGAACACCATTGTAGGGGCGCGATGCTTCGCGTCTTCTCCCCGACAGGTTTCAATATAAAAATTACCTACTATCATCTGGTTCTGAATCACGGATTATAAGGATTTCGAGGATTACAAAGGACGTCTTCGATTTGAAAGTAAAGTTTATTCATAGAGGATTGTTTTCTCGTTTCGTACTACATCACTTATGGGCAGAGCCCTGCCATCTTCGTAACACCCAACCGCCAGGATCTCTCCATCTCATCATACAGAATCCTGTAAATCCTGATTCAAACAACTGGCTGCTGCGCGCATAATTTTCAACTAAATATGGGTGTATTTCCCTATTGTCGGAACATCAGCACCCAAACGTCAGGTCTCCATCTCGTCATGTTTTTGTATGCCTCAAAAAAATATGATGCCTTGTATCTTCTCAAGGACAGATTTCAAGGGGTTATTCACCTTTTTTTCATCTATGTTTGAAACAAATTCCTTTAGATTGTACAATCTAAAGGAATTTGGTAAGTAAATATTAGATTCTACCTATTTAAGTGATCAGTTTTGCAGCTTAATCTCTTTAAATAGGAATAAAATGGAACTAAGAAATCTACGCTTAACTATGCGCCACAGGTTGCGTTTTGTTGAAGCAAATGCCTCGATGGTTATGCCAGGAAATGGCAATCAAAGCAATGTACTGGCATTGTTAAAACAAAATTTAATAAAAAAATCAATGCTGCTGTTGGTTACTTTATTAATTTTTACATCTGTTGTTTGTAAGGCTCAATCGCCGCAGAGGATCAACTTTCAATCGATTGTTAGAAACACAAACGGGGTGATTTTTTCCAACAAAACACTCAGCATTAAGATTTCGCTATTATCTGGTTCCATAACAGGTACACAGGTTTATAGTGAAACACATTCGAGTACGACCGATGCCATAGGCCTGGTAAGTTTGCAAATTGGGAGCGGCACGGCATTAAGCGGCTCATTTGCCACCATTAATTGGGGAAATGCGTCACATTTCATCAAATTGGAAGCTGATTTCACTGGTGGAAACGCTTATGTCACCCTAGGGACGCAAGAACTGATGAGTGTTCCTTATGCTATGTATGCTGCAAAAACGGATACGGCTTCCTTGAATCTGACGAACAGGTTCGCTGCCAAGTTGAACAAATCCGATTTTCCTTCAGGTAATAGCCCAGGGGAATTCATGTATTGGAATGGAGATTTCTGGACAACTCTGCCACGTGGTCAACGAGGGGAATCTATTATTATTGACCAAAACGGAAACCCCACTTGGGGCTGTCTCATTCCCAGTTCCGCGGCTTTGCCG
>JBILDL010000443.1:0-2784 GCA_044352635.1 Saprospiraceae bacterium
TTGTAATTATGGTCCTTATACTTTGACGGCTAGGTCTTCTCTTCCTCTTTCTTTCCAATGGTCAAGAGTATCAGATTTTTCCAATAATCTGGGTAATCAGGCTACCTTAAAAAGAGATACGCTGAGTAGAACTGAAAATACTTTTTACCTTAAAGCAACGGACTCTAAAGGCTGTTTCTGGAGAGATACCGTAGTAATTAGTGCGTTTCCAGTAGAGGCTTCCATGCCGGATAATTATGTGGTTTGTAAACCAGCCGATTTGACTACGGTGATTATTAAGGATAATGATCCAAATCAGGGCTTGAAAAATTATAGCTGGTTCCCCGTAAATTCGCTGACCACTAAACCAAATGAAGGGCCTAATGCTATCTATAAAATAAATGCAACCTCACTGGTGAATGTTAATTTTGAAAACAAATATGGCTGTAAGAAAACCCTGGAAACCCAGTTGGAACTTATTGATATTAAAGTGAATATCGCTACTGATAAGGAAACATTGATTAAAGGAAATAACGAAATAGCCAATATTTCGGTGACAGGTTGTACCGATTGTGCTTATACATGGACCCCTTCCACTGGTTTAAATGCAACGAATTCCGCTTCAGTTAGGGCCACACCTCAGGATACCACCATTTATAAGGTGGTCGTTTCAAAAAAGGGTTGTAAGGAGGAGAAAACAATTCGTATCAATGTGGATAATGTGAATTGCGGCGAACCAAATATTTTTGTCCCCAATGCCTTTACTCCCAATAATGATGGCAATAATGATATTCTTAAAGTAAGGGGTAGATGGATTTCAAAACTTCAATTTGTTGTCTATAATAGATGGGGACAAGAGATGTTTACAACTACAGATTTAAATAATGGATGGAACGGCGTTTTCAAAGGAAATGAGGTGGCACCTGATGTTTATAATTACTACCTTCAGGTTACTTGTCTGGATAATAAAATTTTTACGAAAAGGGGAAATACTACGCTGATTAAATGATTTGAATGGTCATTTATTGATAATCATTGGAAAATGGCAGCCTCGGTTGCCATTTTTCATTTTTCGGACACATTACATTTTCATCCTGTTTTATATTAGATAAAATTCGTATATTTGTAATTATATTGATGATAAGCCATTAAGGTCTTTTAGATCTTAATTGAGAAAATGAAAACTACAAAATGAGGAGCATAAACAAAAGTTGGTTTTACTCTTATGCAAATGATAAGTCAACCTATCGCCTTGTTATTTTGTGTTTTTCCTTTTTTCTTTTCTCAAAATCTTTATTTGCTACTCACATTGTTGGGGGTGAAATAGGATACAGGTGTCTTGGAAATAATAATTTTGAAATTACATTACGTGTCTTCAGAGATTGTTTTAATGCTGCTGATGGCGCTTATTTTGATGATCCGGCTACCATAGGTGTTTACAACAGAGAGGGCATTCTGATCTCTACTTTCACTTTAAGTCCTATTGGTAATGATACGCTGAGTGAAGGTTCCGATCCTTGTCTCACCATTTCCAGGCCGGTTTGTGTACATACCACCACCTATAAGGATACCATAAATCTCTTGCCGAGGTTAGGTGGATATCGATTTGTATATCAGCGCTGTTGCAGAAATCAAACGATTGTCAATATCATTAATCCGCTGGAAACAGGCGCCACTTTCGACATTCTGCTCACGGAAGCAGCCATGATAGATTGTAATTCAAGTCCTGTTATCAATTCCTGGCCACCTGTTTATGTATGTAATAACAGGCCCTTACTTGTGAATTCAAAAGCTACGGATGAAAATTTCGATTCTTTAGTTTATAAATTCTGTACCCCATTTCAAGGGGCTACTTTTGCTATTCCACAGCCTGTTCCACCTGATGGCCCTCCTTATGACACAGTGGTCTGGGTTAATCCTACCTATAGTTTGTCAAATATGTTAGGCGGAAGTTTCCCTCTTGTTATTGACTCAAAAACAGGAATAATGTCTGGGGTGCCTCAAACATTGGGTCAGTTTGTCGTTGGTGTTTGTATCGAAGAGTATGATAAAGTAACTAAAGCGCTACTTTCAGAAACAAGAAGAGATTTTCAGTATAATGTGGTGAATTGCACAGGTTCCAATGCTGCATTTAGTTTACCTGACAAAATTTGTAGAAATTCGGAGGTTACCGTTTTTCGGGAAAATCCTGAAGCGAGTACTTTTGAATGGTATTTGGGTGAAGGAGAAGATAGGGAGCTAATCAGTAGGGATTTTGTTGTGAAATTGAAATTTAATGAAATTGGGTTTTATGTACTTACCTTAATTACCGATAAAGGTCAATTTTGTGAAAGCACTCAGACTCGTCGTTTTCAGGTAATTGGTACTGAGGTTGATTTTATCCTCAATAAACTGGATTTTCTCTGTGAAAATTTTTCACGCTTTTCTTTAAATGATATTTCTGTTACTAATGATATAGCCACCCCACAATATTTATGGACAGTATCTTTTGGAAATAGCGTGTTGACAAGCACGCTAAAATCGCCCGTTTTTGATATTCCTTTAGGTTCTACAGGTAATATTACTTTAAAGGTGACTGCCTCAAATTGCATAGATAGCATATCCAGAGTGTTTACTACCAGTCCATCTTCAGGAAGTGATTTTAATTTATCCATAAATGATGTCGATCAATGCCTCGATTCACTGTTTCTAAAAGTAAATTCAACCTTGCCCGTAAATGAAATTTTATGGTTGAATAATGAGAATAAGGTCATTGCTTCGGGTAACCCCATTTCTTTGTCCTGGGCTGCAACCAGACCGTCAAAA
>JBILDL010000444.1:0-2781 GCA_044352635.1 Saprospiraceae bacterium
GTTTCTGTAAAAGGAAAAATAGTGCTTGCCCGTTATGGGGGTAATTTTAGAGGCTATAAAGCTAAATATGCCGAGGCTAACGGTGCGTTGGGTTGTATCATTTTTACTGATCCAGAGGATTCAGGCTACATGCGCGGATTGGTGTATCCTGATGGTACTTTTTATAGTCCCAGCACCATTCAAAGAGGCTCTTTATTAACCCTTGACTATACAGGTGACCCTTTAACTCCTTTTGAAGCGGCTCTGCCTTTAACCGGTAATACTTCTGTGAAGCGTTTGAAACCGGAGGAGGTGAAAGATTTTCATACTATTCCAACTACCCCTATCGGGTATGAATCGGCTCAGGAAATCCTAAAATTAATGAAGGGTAAACCTGTTCCCGAGGCCTGGCAAGGGGGACTTCCTTTTACCTATCGTTTGGAGGGTGGGGCAGACCTGAAGGTCAGACTTATGGTGGATCAACCAAAGGGGATAGTTAGAATTGAGGACGTTATAGGTACTATCGAAGGGACTGATTTTCCCGATGACTGGATTATTTTAGGATGTCATTATGATGCCTGGGAATTTGGCGCATCTGATCCAAATAGTGGGACGGCCATGTTATTGACCTTGTCAGAAGTTTTGGGCGAGATGGCTAAAAAAGGTCTAAAACCGAAAAGATCTATTAAAATTGCCCATTGGGATGCTGAAGAGCATGGTATTTTAGGTTCTACGGAATGGGTGGAACAGTATAGATCTGAATTATCAAAAAATGCTGTGGCTTATTTTAATGCCGATGCTGCTTGCTCTGGCCTTTCTTTTGGTGGTTCTTCTTCTCCTTCCCTAAAATCGTTGATGATTAATGCCACCAAATCAGTACCTTATGGTGATTTAAAGGAAACGATTTTTGAAAAATGGATGGGTGCCAGCGGTAACCCTGCCACACCACCTATTGGAAATCTGGGTGGAGGATCCGATCATTTACCGTTTTATGCCCACGTAGGTATTCCTTCTCTAAGTGCAGGAATGGGTGGTCCAACCCTATATCATTCCAGCTATGACGACTTCCACTGGTACATGAAATTTGGTGATCCGGGGCTCGTTTCAGGGGTTACTATTACCAGACTAATGGGGGTCATGGCTTATCGCCTTGCCAATGCAACCATCTTACCATTAGATCCGGCCCAATATGGAAAAGATTTAAATTCTCATCTCGATAATGTCCAGAAGGAAATTAAAAAGTTCTCTCCAACTTATTCTGTCTCAAAACTAAAACTAATCACCGATGAAATTACTAAAAATGGTGAACTGTTCCTTAAACTTAGAGATCAGGCTTTACTCAAATCTTTAAATTCTGCTTCTTTGTTGGCTATAAATTCAAGGATTAAGTGGTTGGAAAGGGCGTTTATTGATGAAAAAGGAATGGATTATGGCGCATGGTATAAATCTTTGTATGCCTCCTCCGATCCATATAGTGGTTATGCTTCCTGGATGCTTCCTGGATTCTTGTATCTCGCATCAAATAAGGAAACAGAAAAAATAGCCGCCTGGGAAGATAGATATGCCAAATCTTTCCAGCAGTTAAATGAGGAAATTAAAATAATAAATGAGCTGTTGAAAAAGGGGAAATAAATACGTAATTCCAATAAAAAGAGGGAAAAATGAAGCGTTTTTCCCTCTTTTTATTTATAATTCTGGGTATTTTAATGGATTTCTCTCTCGGATGAGCTGATAAATTTTTTCAAAAACGTCCTCCGCATTGGGTTTAGAAAAATAATCGCCATCGGAACCATAAGGTGGCCGGTGCTCTTGAGCCGTTATAGTTAATGGTGCAGCATCAAGAAATTGATAACCGTTCTGAATTTCCAATATTTGCTGAAGAATAAATGAAGAAGCACCTCCAGGTACATCCTCGTCTAATATAACTAAGGTATTCGTTTTTTGTAAGGAAACTTTGATCATTTGATGAATGTCGAAAGGTAACAAGGTCTGTACATCGATAAGTTCAACCGAAATGCCATGTTTTGCTAATTCATTGGCAGCAACCTCAGCAATTCTCACGCAGGATCCATACGTTACTAAGCTTACATCGCTTCCTTCCCTTAGTATTTCTGGAATTCCAATGGGAACAGTAAATGTGCCAATATTTTGTGGTAAAGCTTCCTTTAACCGATAACCGTTTAAGCATTCAATCAGAATAGCCGGATCATCTGATTGCAACATCGTTGCGTACATGCCCGCAGCTTGGGTCATGTTCCGAGGAGTTAACACGTACATTCCTCTTAAAGAACTGATTATCATTCCCATAGGAGACCCAGAGTGCCATATTCCCTCTAGTCTGTGTCCACGGGTTCTAATGATGGTTGGGGCTTGCTGAAGACCGCCAGACCGATAACGAAGGGTAGCTAAATCATCAGAAAGCGGTTGTAAACCATAAATAAGATAGTCAAGATATTGAATTTCAGCTATGGTTCTTAATCCTCGCATGGACATGCCAATCGCCTGACCCATGATGGTCCATTCTCTGATACCGGTATCGAAAACCTTGTCTTCGCCATACTTTTTTTGTAAACCAGCAAAACCTTGATTTACATCCCCAATTTTTCCTACGTCCTCACCAAAGGCAAATAAATCTTTATTTTTCTCCAGCGCTTTATCGAAAAATATATTTAAAATCTCATGTCCTGCAAGAAATACAGGCTTGTCACCATAAGTGGGTGGTATAACGGGAATATTTAGCGCAGCGTGGACCGATGAGCTAAATAAATCGGTATGAAAGGTTTCGTTTGACCAATTTTCAAT
>JBILDL010000047.1:0-9514 GCA_044352635.1 Saprospiraceae bacterium
TCCTACCAGGGAAATAGCTAAAATAATAGCCTTTGGTAAATTTTGATATGGATTTTTAGCCTCACCGCCTGCCTGAGCTATGGAATCAAAACCTATAAAACTGGCAAATAATATGGAAGCACCGGTAAAAAGAGTTTGCCAGGAAAATGCCAATACCGGTTTTTCTGACAACGGTTGCCCTGTTTTTTCCAATAAAGCCTTTGCAAAATCTATTTTATCATAGTAAAATCCAAAAAACATGACTATGCTACCTAATATAAACATGAGGATCATTAGAGGAATTAAGGTATTTGCATAAAATGCGCCTCCCTTAATATTTGTAAAAGTAAAAAAACCAAGGATGGCCATTGCTAAAATTAATCTAACAGAAGGAATAGCTAAAAAAGCACCTATTTCTACAAAGCCGAGGGCATTGAAAAAATCTCTAAAAAAGGGAATCGTAACAAAAGCAACCACACCAATAACCAAACTAAGACCAAACCATTGGGAGAAACTTGCTACAAATCCAACGTATGGATGCAGGCTTCTGCTCGCATAAATATAACTACCACCTGCACTTGGCATGGCCGATGCCAAAGTGGCATAAGAAAGAGCGGCAAAAAGAGCCGGTACAGCTGCTATTAAAAAAGCAACTAATACATACGGTCCTATACCTGGAACGTTTTTTTGAATCATAATTGGAACCACATATATGGAGGCACCAACCATAGAGCAAATACCGGTAGCTGTTAAAGTCAGCAAATTTAAATGCCTGTCTAAACCATTGGATTCCTCTTTTTTCATTTAATTTTACTTTCTTGCAAAATAATATGAATCCTTCTTTTAATAAAATTAAAAGCCTTTTAATTATTTTTTTACATGATTCTACCGACAGAAACCATTATTATCGGAGAACAGGAATGGATGAGTACCAATCTGGACGTAAACTCCTTTAGAAATGGAATACCCATTCACCATGCTGCCAATGAAGAAGAATGGGAATATGCTGCAAAGAACCATTTACCCGCTTATTGCCATTATGAAAATAACCATTCTTTAGGTTTGATTTTCGGAAAATTATATAATTACTACGCGGTAATTAATGAAAATGGTCTGGCTCCGGCAAACTTTAAAATTCCTTCCATCAAAGATTGGACAAATCTATCCGTTCATTATGGAGGCTTAACGGAAGCTGGCACCTATTTAAAATCAATAGATTGTTGGGAAAGTGGCACTTCTGATGTATCAGTATCACATGAATTATGTCTGTTTAACGGATATCCAGGTGGCCTCAGATATCCCTTGGGATACTTCGATTTAGCCAATTCTAATGGCTTTTGGTGGACAATAACCGACTATGACCTTGCTAACGCAATGGGAATAAACCTTTACTATGATGATACCCTTCTTTTAAAACGGCATTATTCAAAAGGAAGTGGATTTTCAGTGCGGTGTTTAAAATCTACGATTCCATTTTAGGAGGAATTAATTTATAAATGACAGGTGTGAAAATTCTGGAAAGTAATGTTGAACTTATTAATCCACCAATAAGGACTATGGCTAATGGTGATATAAGTGGATTGGTTGAAAGAGCAATAGGTATAAGGCCTCCAATAGCAGTCAATGAAGTCAGGATAATGGGTAAAAAACGAATTTCACCTGCTTCTCTGATAGCAATGTCTAAGGGTTTTCCTTCTTCTCTTAATTGATTGGTAAAATCAACCAATAAAATAGTGTTTTTAATTTCTATTCCAGCCAGTGCAATAAGTCCGACAACAGCCACAAATGAAAGTGAGTTTCCAGTTAACCATAATGCGGCGAGTGCACCTACCATGCCTAAAGGGATGACGCTCAATACAATAATGGTACTTTTAAAGGTTTTAAACTCCAAAAGGAGAATTCCAATAAATAGAAAAATAGTTAGAATGATAATAATGGTAAAACCACTGAATGACTCCTGTCTCGTCTCAAATTCTCCCCCCATCTGATAGGTATAACCTGAAGGCAGGGAAAATTGGTCTAATTTATCCATGACCATTTTAATCACTTCGTCATTCAAATATCCTTTACTTACAAAAGCGGAGATAGAAACCATCCTTGTCTTATCCAAATGATTTATAGATAAAGGAGAAGATTCAAGTTCAAGATGAGCAAATTGGGTTAATGGGATAGCTTTACCTTTAACATTTTCTACAAATAAAGTTTTAAAAACATCCAAATCTAGTGGGGTATTTTCCTTTTTCTTAATAATAATCTGGTAATCTTCTCCATCATCATCGGACATAATACCTATTGGAATTCCAGATAATGCCAATCGAAGGGTTTTATCGATAGACACTATAGGAATACCTAGCATGGCAGCTTTTTCTTTGTTAATTTTAACTCTCAGGTCTGTTTGAAGGTTACTAACAGGATTATTCACATAAATGGTACCTGGAACACTTTTTATTAGATTTTCAATTTTAAAGGATAAAGCTCTTAGCGAATCCAGATTATCCCCTAATAATCTAACCTCCACGGGTGCAACGACGGGAGGACCTTGTTCAAAATTATTTATCTGAACCTTAGCACCATGAAAAGGGGTCCATTTACTTCGTAAGGAATCGATTAAAAACAGTTTTCTTTCTACAGACGTGGCTGGATCTAACTGGACAAAAATTTCTGCGAAATTTGGTTTTTTAATGGACCTAATTTCATTATAATAAATTTGTGGGTTACCCATACCCACATTGGTGGCATAATATTGAACATCAGAAATTTTAGTCAACTCTTTTTCAACAAACCTGGAAATGGTATCTGTATTTTTAATATTAACCTGAGCTGGAGGATTTATTCTAATGAGAAATTGAGGTTTTTCAGAAGCAGGAAACAAACTGAATCCAATGATTGGCATTAATTGTAAGGAAGCAAAAAAGACCATTAAAATAACGCCCATTGTTTTGACAGGGTTATTTAGAGAAGTTTCCAAAATGGGGGCATAACTCTTACTGATACCGCTTTTAAGAACACGCATAAACCAATTTCCCTCAGAATGGGTCATTGTTTTCTTCAATAGAATATTTCCAAGGAATGGAATGATAGTTAAAGAAACTAATAATGAAGCTAAAACAGATGCGATGACACTGATGGGCAATGATCTTATGAATTCTCCAGAGGCTTCAGGAAGAAAAATTAACGGAAGAAAGGCAATAATTAAAGTGGCCGTGCAACCCAATACAGCTGTTCCAATCTGGGAAGTCGCCTTTAGGACAGCATCTTTTCGACTGTATCCATTCAACATCCATCTTTCTATATTCTCAATGACTACAATACTATCATCAACTAACAATCCAAGTGCGACTACAAGCCCAACAATACTTAGCTGATTTAAACTAAATCCAAGATAATTTAAAATGATAATCCCAATAGATAAAGAAAGAGGAATTGAAATCATAACAATAATGGCAGGCCTGAATCCAAGAGGAAGTAAGGTAAAAGCAACCAACAAAATGGCCCAGATAAAATCGAAACCCAATCCGGATAACCTTTTTTGCACTACCTTTGCTTGATCAAAATGATGGATCATGTCAATATTAGACGGTAAACTCTTCTTAAATTTTTCAAGTATAGGTTGATAAGCTAGTTGGGTTGCGGCTATATTTTCCTTTGACTTTTGGGCAGCTACCACAAATATACCTCTGTGGCCGTTCAACCTGGTAATATGATCTCTTTCAGCAAAAGTCATAGAAACGTTGGCAATATCCCTAAGTTGAACATTTCTGTTATTAGCAGAATAAACCAAGGTATTTTTAATTTCCTCAACTTCTCTAAAATTCCCACTTGATTTAACATTAAAGTATCTATTTCCCACGTCGATACTACCGGAAGGAATATTTGCCAGTTCACTTTGCAAATTATTTATAACTGCTTGTTGGGAGACACCTAAGCGAGCCATTCGCTCAAAATCGAGGGAAATTTGAATCTGTTCTTCAGGTAAACCCGCTATTTCAATATTTTTTAAGGCAGGAATTTTTTCAAGTGCCTCTGCCAGTTTATCAGCCTCCATTTTCAGTTGCTTCCAGGTTGCTGTCTCAGAAATCAGGGCAGTTTGGATTACATTTACATTTGAGGGACTCACCTTTTCTACCGTTGGAAGATCCATATCTGAAGGAAGTTTTCCCTTCAAAGATGCCAGTTCGCGCACCAGTTCCTGATATTTTTCATTAACATCCACTCCATATTTGAATTCAACCCGTATTACTGCATATCCATCGCCGATAATACTTTTCAATCTCCGAATATTTTCAAGACCATACAAGGCCTTTTCCATTGGTTTAATGACCAATTCCTCTATATCTACAGGGCTGGTACCTGGATAAATAATGGTTACGGGAAAAATAGGCGCATTTAATTCGGGATCCTCGGCTCTGGGCATATTGATGACCGTAAAGGCGCCAATAACAGAAATGAGAAGAAATACGATTAATGTAAAAGGATAATTTTTAACGGCAAAATCAGTGATTCTCATAACTGGGGAGGATTAGGGTTTAATATTAATAGAGGCACCATCTGTGAGATAAGGGCCACCTTCATTGATGAGGTAGGTATTTGGTTCAAATGTAAAATCAGTCCATGCTCCTATCTTATCAAAACCAGCTATATTTATTTTAATTTTTTTTGCTGTTTTTTTGTCCGTGGTAATAAAAATAAAACCATCTTGTTGATTCGCATCAAGCAGAGCAGAAAATGGAATACGAAACACCTCAATACCTTTTGTTGAAGTAATTACCGCTTTACCAAACATGCCACTGGCAAGAGAAATTTCTGAGGTATTTAATGGTTTTAATTCAACGGTGAGTGTCCCTGTAAATGGATCTACCAGCGCTGATTTCCGAACTATTCTTGCCGGCATAGATGAGCCATTTTCAAAACTTACACTAGCCGCTTCCCCTACACTTAAAATCTGCCATTGATAGTCCGTAACCCCTGCTTTTAAAACCCAAGCTGTATTCCCGGCTACATCATTAGCCAAAAATACAGGAGAACCAGGGCCTACCACCTGACCAACATCGGCTAACTTTTTTAATATGAAACCACCTGCAGGTGCTGTAATAGTGCTGAATTGACCATTAAAACTGGCCGTTTTAAATTGTTCTTTTGCCAGGGAAAGAGCAGATGTTGCATTTTGAAATTGTTCTAGGGTGGCTACACTGTCCATATATAAATTTTTTACCCTTTGTAAATCTCTTTCTGCCTTTTCCAACCCAATTTTGGACATTTGTATTTGACTTTGTATTTCTATTGGGTCTAAAGATGCCAGAATTTGACCTTTTTTTATAGCATCCCCTTCCTTAACAAAGACGGCATTTATGATACCACCTAATTTAAATGAAAGATATCTTTCATTTTCAGTAGTAAAAATGCCCGACAATAAGAAAGGTTCGTTAATGACCTCCTTTTTAAGTTCCATGATGGAGACAGGTATTATATCTACATCTAACTTATTGGTAACTGGTACTTTATCAGCATGGCAACCTAATAACATTAAAAAGATGCCCATTGAAATGATGATGGTAAACAGCGTTGATTTTATCATTTTCATATTAATTTTTGTAAATCAGCTAAAGCCATTAAAAATTGGAAATACCTTACGTTTTCCTGAAGTAAAGCAGTGGTATATTGATTTTGAGCATCGTACATTTCCAATAAGGAAACCGTCCCGTTATGAAATGCCTTTTCTGTAAGCCTTAAATAAGTAGCTGAAGTGCTTACTTGTTTTTCCATGGCCAAATAAGCAGCTTTTGAAGAAAGCAACTTGTTTTTTGCTACATCAATGGCTAATTTATCCTGCTGCTCAATCAGTTCCTTATTCGATTGTAAGGCTTTGATGTCCAATTGAATCTGTTCCCCTTTAATTTTATTGATTTTATTTGTCCATAAAGGCATTGAAAGCTGTAAGCCTCCCATTATATAAACACTTTTCCTATTAAATTGCCATTTGAATTCCTGTGAACCAATATCAGAAAACAAGCTGATCTGAGGCATAAAATATTGTTGGTTCCTTTTTTCCATTAAGGATTGAATGGATAAGCCCAACGAGATTTTATTAAGGATAGGATTTGATGAAACATAATTAATCCCCTCTACATCCTCCATTTTATCAATGATAAAAGCTGGTTTTTCGAAACCAAGATCCTTCTCATTTTCCCTGTTCAGCAAAAATTTCAGATAAAGTCTGGCATTATCTACATTATATTCAGCCTCTTTCAATTTTGATTGAATCATAGAAATCTCATTCTCAGCCCTTAGTACCTGAGAAGGGATTGCCTTACCCTCACGAACTAAAATTTGAACCGTTTGTAGAGATTTTTCGAGCAGACTATTTGTATTAGTTAGGATTTTTTGACTTTCCAAAGCTAACCCATACTGGTAATACGCCATTTTCACAGCCAAAATCAAATCTTTTTTATAAATATCAATCTCATTTTCCTGTAATTGAATTTCTTGAATTCTTACTTCCTTTTGAAGCAAAAGATCCTTATTGAAAAGGGGATAAGTAATTCTAACTCTTCCATCATAAAAATCGTTGGGTAAAAATTGATTTTCAACATTCTCCACTTGTGGAAATTGCGTACTTTGAGTTAACCTATTCAAAGTGCTGTAGACTGGATTCAGCAAATCACCAATGGGTAAATCAATAGCCCGACCACCCAAAGCCAGCGTGTATGAAAATGAAAAGTCTGCAGATGGTTTAAATCTTTTTTCCGCTTCTTTTAAAGCTAATCTACTTTTTGCAAGGGGAATATTTTTTTGTTTCAACACAAGATTTTGTTGAATAGCCTCATCGATGTACTGGTCCAACAGCGGTTTTTGAGATATAACCAACTTTGGAAGGCAAATAATGAGAAAGAAAAGATAAAAGCGATGTAAATATTTCATTTTTCGTATATATGAAATTAGGATTTAACCAGTAAATGACTGAAAATAGCAAATGATCGTTGAATAATAGTGTCCGGGTCAGATAACCCTATTTTTAACCCCCTTTTTCTTATGGAAATGGTAACTAATCCATGAACAGTGCTCCAAATCAGGTAGGAAAGCGACTCCAAATCCGATTCTTTTATAAGACCTTGCTGAATACAATTAGCAATGACAGATTTCAAATAATCAAAAGCCATTTTACCTTCTATCCAGTTGGCATCCTCCAGATAATTCAGAAAATCAATAGGTGCTTCCATTATAAACATTAAATCATAGAGTTCGGGATTTTCAAGGGCAAACTGTATATAAATTTGCCCAAGAGCTATGAGTTGATCCATTGGATTCTTATGCATTTCCGATGCATTCAAATACCTCACCAATTCGGCAAAGGCTTCAGAATGAATCGTATAAAAAATTTCATTTTTGTCCTTAAAATGTTGGTAAATGGTAGATGGACTATATTCAATTTTCTCTGCAATATTTCTAATGGTAGTAGCTTCAAATCCTTTCAACAGAAATAATTCTCTTGCCGTGGCTAAAATAGATTGCCTGGCATCTAATCGCTCTCGTATTCTTCTTTCTGACACCCCCATTTATAAACGATGTTTTTTTTTAGAACATTGTTCATTAAAAAAGGTTTAATGCTAATATTGAAAAAATGCAACCATTCTATAAATACTCAGTCTTTAGGATTGAAACAAGGGTAAAAAATGGAACAACCCAATACAGAACACATTCACAGCTTGGTTGAAAAATGTTTGCAAGGTCATCATAAGGCGCAATATGATCTTTATCATGCCTTTTCAAAAGCCATGTATAATACCTGTCTCCGATTTTTGAGTGACAGCAGGGATGCAGAAGAAGCATTGCAAAATGCGTTTATCCTTATTTTCAAAAATCTGGAATCCTTTCGAGGTGATGCCACTATTGGTGCCTGGATAAAAAAAATTGTCATTCATCAATGTATAAATAAGTTGAAGGAAAAAAACCTGGCATTTCAGGATTTAAATTCCCATCATTTTGACATTCCTTATGAAGAAAACAATTTTGAGCAGATGGAATATAATCATAACATGATTCCAAAGATTAACGAGGCTCTCGCAGCATTGCCGACTGGTTATAAAACAGTATGTAATCTTTATCTTTTTGAGGGTTACGATCACGAAGAAATTTCCAGTATCCTGAATATTTCTGTGGCCACTTCAAAATCACAGTATAGCAGAGCAAAACAAAAAATCAGAGAAACGCTTAATCGATGAAAAAAAAGGATGGTTTAGAAGAATTTATTGAACAACAAAGGGAATTATTCGATGTGAAAATTCCTAATGAAAAAATTTGGGAAAATATTTCCAAACAGGTTAACACCCATACATTGCGCACAGTATGGTATCGTTCCAACCAATTTAGGAGTATTGCTGCAGGTTTTACCCTACTCGTCATTGGAGGTACTCTTGGCTTTCTCCTGGCAAATAAAAAGGAATCGCCCCTTTGGAATATTGGAATGGCATCGAAACCATTTACCGATTTTGAAATGGTATCCCAAAAGAGCATTAACGAAAAACTATTTCAGTTAAGGGAGTTAAACGCAGAGGAAAGCATTTTTTCAGATTTACAACAATTGGACAAATCTATGGAGGAATTAAAAAAAGAACTGGATCGTATTCCTTCTGGTCAGGAAAAAATTATTTTAGAACAGCTCAAACGGGGATATCAAACGAAAATTGACATTCTTGACAAGATTATTTATCGATTAGAGTCAAAAACACAAAAACAAGATGAAAAAGCAATTTAAAGTTATCAGTCTGGCTATCGCAGTCTTTATACTACCTTTGGTAATGGTAGCCAATGGAGTTAAAGAAACGTTTACCAAAAAAATCACGGAGGAATTTAATATCAGCTCCAATGGTAAAACAAGTATCTCCAATAAATATGGGCATGTTATATTAAACAATTGGGATAAAGATGCTGTTAAAATCATAGTTCAAATAGAAGTAAAAGCTTCAAATAAAAATGCCGCAAATGAATTATTTGATGGTATTAAAATTGATTTTTCAAACAGTTCATCCAATGTAAGTGCGACCACTGTTCTACAATTTAATATACAAAATCATAATAATATAATAAACTCATTAGGAGATCTACTTTCTTCAATGATTTCCAGGACTTCAAGTAATGAATTCAGAATTAATTATGAGGTATGGCTTCCTTTTGAAAACAGTGTAGATATAAACCTTAAATATGGAAATTTAACGGCAAAATCTATTGGTGGCAATGCAAATATTGATATAAAGTATGGCAATTTCACATTAAATGACGTCAAAGGCAATACAAATATACTTCTTGGATATGGAAATGGCACTATGGGAAAAGCAAATAACCTCAATGCTGACATTAAGTACAGCAATCTAAAAGCGGAGGAAGTCAAAAAGGCAGACTTAATAACTAAATATTCTAATGTAAACATAATAAATGCCAACATTCTGAAAATTAGTTCAGGTTATGATACTTATAAGATTGGGGGGATAGAAAACATAGAAATTGATGCAAAATATGGTGGATATACCCTAACCTTAGG
>JBILDL010000445.1:0-2775 GCA_044352635.1 Saprospiraceae bacterium
CGCTACTTCAGCCTTAGTTTTTGTTTATATAGTCCAAGATCCATGGAATTGGTTTCTTTTTCCACCCCTCCCCGCTTTATTTTTAGGCATTGCTTATTTGTATTATTCCTCCTATATGGACAAAAGGGGGGGCGATAATATAGGACATAATGCGCATTTTTGGGGAGCTACCTTTGGCTTAGCTTTTGCCTTTATTTCTGCCAGTATCTTGAAACCCGAGTTTATTCAGTACTTCATAGGCAAACTTATGGAAGGACCTAGCTGGCCTACTTTTTTACAGTAATTTAATATTAACCTTATGTTTTTTATTCTATCCAAGATTTTTGCCTTCTGCATTAAACCTATCGTTTGGATTATAGCTTGCTTTTTACTTTCATTCTTCTTGAAAAATAAAAAACGCAAGCAATCTTTTTTCATATCAGGGTTAGTCTTACTCATCCTGTTAACCAATGATGCTGTATTTCAAGGAATTGTTCATTGGTGGGAACCAGAACCAGTCGCCATAAAAGATTTGGAAAAAAAATATGATTTTATCATTTTACTTGGTGGATATAGTGATTTCCAAACGGCCATGGGAAAATCGGAATTTCAACTGGGACTAAAAGGGGGTAATCGACTTATTACTGCATTGAATTTGTTTAAGAAAGGCATTGGCACTAAAATTATACTTACTGGTGGTTCAGGCAAATTACTGGGCGACAAATATGGGGAAGCAGAATATGTTGCTCCCTTTTTAAAAACCTTAGGTCTTCCAGATAGTGCCTTCATAATAGAGAATAAATCCAGAAACACCTGGGAAAATGCTGTTTTTTCAAAACAAATAGTAGATTCTCTTCAAAAAAATGCGTCTTGCCTATTGGTTACCAGTGCTTTACACATGCCAAGGTCCAAAGCTTGTTATGATAAGGCAGGATTACCTACCACTATTTATCCAACTGATTATTATTCTCAACATTCAGATAATTTATTTAAATTATTTTTTGAGCCCTCTTCTTCAAAATTATATGCCTGGGAAGCGCTCCTTCATGAATGGATTGGAGTCATAACTTATAAAATCAAAGGCTATAATTGATATTATGACAGATTGGAAAACCATTTCTAAAAAAGAAGTATATAACAATGCCTGGATTGAGGTAAGTCACCACGAAGTAATCAATCCATCAGGAAACGAAGGAATATATGGTGTAGTGCATTTTCATAATAAGGCTATTGGCATATTGGCGGTAGATGAAGATTTAAACATCGTTTTAGTAGGTCAAGACCGCTACCCTTTAAATGCCTATTGCTGGGAAATTCCTGAAGGGGGCTGTCCCATTGGTGAAGATAATCTTTCCACGGCCAAGCGTGAATTGAAAGAAGAAACGGGCCTTGAAGCTAATGATTGGTTGCCTCTATGTACCTTTCATTTATCGAACTCCGTTACTGACGAAGTGGGGCAGTTATTTTTAGCAAGACAACTCACAGCTGGCGAATCAAATCCGGAGGAAACAGAAAATTTAAGTGTCAAAAAAATAACCCTGGAGGAGGCTTTAAACCAAATTGAAGCTGGTGAAATTACAGATGCCATAACTATCATTGGCGTTTACAAACTGGCACTAATGAAAGCAAAAGGAGAAATTTAACCTGCTAAAACAATAGTTGTCAATATTTTATTATACCGCTAGTTCCTGATCGTCATAAATTCGCCCATTTACGCATCGAATAATTCTTGCTGGAAAAGTTTCCAGAATCCTGTAATCATGGGTAGCAAACAAAACGGCGGTATTATTTTTTTTGGAAATCTCTCTCAACAACATGAGAATATCATCTGAAGTGTCAGGGTCCAAATTTCCCGTTGGCTCGTCAGCTAAAATAATTTCCGGACTATTTACCAGCGCGCGGGCAATGACGACCCTTTGTTGTTCCCCTCCAGAAAGTTGGTGCGGCATTGATTTTAACATACCAGACAAACCAACCTGCTCCAAAACGGTATTTATCCGATGAGTTCTCTGCACCTTATCACTCCAGCCTGTCGCTTGTAGAACAAAATCAAGATTTTCTTCTACATTTCTATCTGTGAGAAGATTAAAATCTTGAAAAACTATACCTAATTTTTTTCTCAGGGATGGAATTGTTTTTCTGTTTAATTTAGTAAGATCGAAACCTGCCACCTCGCCAATACCCTTTTTAAGGGGTAAAGCTGCATATAAGACCTTCAATAAACTAGATTTTCCACTGCCCGTTTTACCAATGAGATAAGTAAACTCACCGGCATGTATTCTTACATTAACTTGTTGCAAAATCAATTTATCTTCCTGAAAAATAGAAGCATCTTGCATGCGAACAATTTGTTGAGACATAATTATTATTTTAAGTTAACAAATTTACTATTTATATTGTAGTATTAGGATGAAATTGCTGCTATGAAAAATCCCTACCTCAATATTTTATTTTTTTTAATTCTATCATACCCTGGGTTTTTAATCTCTCAATCTGATGAGCATCGAATAGACTCTTTACTCCAAACCCTAAGGAAAAATGAAGCAGCATTAAGAATATTTTTTAGCGCCATGCCAAAAGGTGGCGATTTACATCATCATTATTCTGGTTCCATTTATGCTGAAAAATACATTGAAAAAGCAAAATCAGCTAATGCCTGGGTAAACGCGGTGACTTTAGAAATAAGGTTTGATTCATCGGGTATTTTAATGAATAAGGAATGGAAAAAATTTCTAACGCTGGAAAAAGAAATAGGCGAATATGCTTTTCAACAAATATTACTGAAACATTTTTCCT
>JBILDL010000446.1:0-2769 GCA_044352635.1 Saprospiraceae bacterium
TTATGTCCGCCAGGCTTTATTGGATTTACCAACAGACTATTAATAAAAAACAGCTTCTGCTTAAAAGCAAAATCTTTGCGGGTGAGAACATACGGCAACCATTTTTTCAGCAAGGTATATCTGAAAGCGGAAGCTGCTGAACCATCCAAAATTCTATTTTCAGCATGCCTCCAAATAATTACCAGAGGATCTTTACTTTTTGAGGGTAACAATGCTAAGGTAGAAGTAATGCGCAACAACCAATCTGTATCTTGACAGTAGGCGAAATCCGGGTCAAAAAAGCCAATGTTTAAAATACTTTTTCGTCGGATTAATAATCCGGATAGCAAAAAATATTTTCCTGAACAACCTAAAAAATTAGAAAACAATCTGGCGTTAAGTTCACCTATATCTCCAATAATTTCCCTTTCGTTACTCATTTTTTGATGATTTTCCATTGCCGATATACCTTCATATTTTACCTGAACGGGTGAATAAATACCTTCAATATCTTTATTTTCAATAAGTTGAAGGACACATTCATAAAATCTACCAGGTAAATATTCGTCATCTGCATCAAGGAAGGAGACCAAAGGAGAAGTGACCCATTCAAGACCTACATTTCTTGCCGCAGAAACCCCTTTATTGTCGTCCAGACTACATAAATCCAGTTTTATATTCCCGTTTGGAAAAAAATAAGTAGTCCGAAAAAAGGCAATAATAGAAAGACAATCGTCTGTAGAAGCATCATTTACGATAATTAACTGGCTGACAAAAACTTGATTAAGCACAGATTTTATGGCTCTGGCTAGTGTTTTTTCAGCATTGTACACGGGGATGATGACACTTACCATTTATGGACTTATTAACACCATTTTCCCCATAAGATGCTGGTTTAACCATGCCAGTTTATAGATATAAACACCATTGGCAAGTGCATCTCCGAAAGTATCTTTACCGTCCCAACCACCTGTTGTCAAATGAGTACCAATATGAAAACTACCGACATCTTCATTACTTAACTGCCGGACCAATAATCCTGTCATCGAAAAAATTTGAATACTGTATTGAAGAATGTCAACGCCAGCACTCAAAGAATAGTGAAATCTGGTCCAGGTGGAGAATGGATTTGGATAGTTAACAAAACGAGTAAATTTTTGTGGTTTCGCTACTTCAAAAATCCAGGTTTCACTATACTTGTCCATAATTAATTGAATTTTATAAGTTCCTTCTTCACTAAAAAAGGGCTGCCAAAAGATGCTAATTTTGTGCCTGTTGTCTATAGACTCAATATCCATTTTCACTCCTTCATAATCCCAAACAATCGGTTTCACCAATCCATTTGGTAGGGTTAAAAAAGCTATAATTTCAGGTGAATCAACTTTTTCCACCCCCTTAATACTCGTAATGATACCTTCGATAATACATGCCGGTCTTTGGGAAACAAAGGTTCCTTGTTGAGGTATCTCGCCGTCCAATTGAAGGGAAAGGGATATTTTATATTTGTTGGGCAGCTTAATACCTTTTACTTTTCCTTTATTATTTTTAGGGTGAAAATCATTACCTGGTAATCCCCACTGCCAAGCTAAATCTATCTCCCCATCTAAACCTGCCAACGATAACTGCCAGGGAATCTTAAGCGTTTCAAAAGGGAGCAGAGGGCTAAAAGCCAAGTTATGATCCGAAATCACGGTATTTCCTTGCCCTATTTTATAGGAAAGTCTGAGCGAATCAGTAGTAAAGGAACTTAAGTTTTCCAGATGCCAATAGGCTAAAAATTCTGAAGTAATAAGGGTGGAATCATACGATATATTGGGGGTCAAGCTGACTTTAACCTCTGGCAAAGCATTGAACACCGCTTGAATTTTATTCAAACTCAAGGGTGTTCGTGTCAACCGATTAGTAATATTAAATTTTAATTGTAGGAAAGGCCAACTCGTTTTATTAAGTTGGCCTATTGAGATACCTAGTTTCACAGCCAATAAGCTATCTATTTCACTTAAGAAAAAATCGTTTGTATTAACTTTCCATTGTTTAAACCCTTGAGAGATTGCCTTTTTCTCGAACAGAACGGGTTTAAAATGAGGAAAAGAAGGATTAAAACCAGATATGACTATATCTATTGTGTCAAAAATGCCCACTTCTTCTTTAAAATCTATTTGTATTTCCTTCCACGAAAGAGCCGGACCCAGTAAGGGGCTGGTAAAAGAACCTTTATGCCAAACTTTTGATGGGTTACATTGGGCGTAAATAATATCATTGGCAAAAAGGGCCATAGATTCGTCCAGTTTACCAAAGCCCTTCCTAAAGTGAAAAATGTATGGAACAGCTCCCCTTTCCTTGAGCTCCCTGACTTTAGTGGCACCAAATTTTTCTAATACAGAAAATAAATCTTTTCCATATTCAAGGGCATCTGCTTCCCAATACTCGGGTCGATAATCACCATTTTCCCTTTCCTGAGCAGAATAAACAGAAACATAGGCACCAGTAGGAATACCATTTTCAAGAAAAGAGATAAGTCCCTGACGACCTTCCGCATTCCGGGTATCAAAAACCCAGGCATTCATAGCATTACCATTACTTTTAGCATAAAATAATCCGCCCGGTGGATTTTTTATCCAATGACCTTCCATGGTATCCCAAACCATCACCTGGATGGCCGCTGTCAGCAACCAGGGCCAGGGCGAGCCTATGGGTTGCCCGTTATGTATAAATGAGGGAGGGTTCTCCGCATCGTTCCATTTATTTCGAATAAGCACCGTGTTAAACACAGTGGAAAAAACCCAATCT
>JBILDL010000447.1:0-2768 GCA_044352635.1 Saprospiraceae bacterium
AAATCATTTAACCGGTATCGATTTTACCCAAAAAGGGCATTTTTTAGTTTCCTTTTCGGAGTGGTATCAGCGTTTCGGAGAGACCAATTTACCAACCTTCTTTTTGGCCGTAGGTGGTGTGTTTTTATTAATAGCTTTTAAGGAGTTCAAAATACCTGTTCCCGGAGCTCTTGTTTTGGTGTTGGGTGGTATCTTAATCACAAAATATGGAAACTTAGATGCTTCAGGCGTTAAAATATTGGGAAAAATTCCAGGGGGCTTGCCGGAACTTTATCTGCCAAAACCGAATTGGACCATGTTTCGAGACTTGCTGCCCGCCGGTTTTGCCATTTCTCTGGTCGGATTTTTAGAGAGTTTTTCTATCGCTAAAACCATGCAGAGAATTCATAATAATTACAAACTGAGAGCAAATCAAGAGTTAATCGCCCTTGGTACGGTAAATATGATGGCTGCGCTCGTTCGGGCCTTCCCAATTACCGGGGGCTTCTCCCGCACCGCCGTAAATCATCAGGCAGGGGCAAAATCAGGTGTGGCATCGATCGTGTCTTCCCTCTTCATAGTTATTACCCTACTTTTTTTGACCCCATATTTTTACTTTTTACCTAAGGCTATCCTGGCATCCATTATCTTGTTTGCTGTCTATACATTGCTCGATGTTAAAGAACCTAAGTTTTTATGGAAAAGTAATCGGCAGGATTTCTTCATGCTTCTGGCAACTTTTTTAAGTACTTTATTTTTTGGCATTATAATAGGTATTGGTATCGGTGTCCTTTTATCGCTCTCCCTCATGATTTTTAGGGCGTCAAGACCTCATTTTGCTATTTTAGGCAGAGTGCCCGATTCTGATGTTTTTAGGAATATCAATCGTTTCCATGGACTGGAAGTTATTCCTGAAATTTTAATCGTTCGCTTCGATGCCGATCTTTTCTTTGCTAATATCTCTTTCTTCAGAGATAAATTAACAGATTGGATTGTTGAAAAAGGTCCAAATCTTCAATGGCTGATTTTAAATATGGAAAGTGTAAATTATATTGATAGCACAGGATTGCAGCAGTTACTGGAATTGGTTAACGATTATAAAAAGAAAAATCTCTGTTTTTGCTTCACTTCTGTGAAAGGACCCGTCAGAGATTTATTGATAAAGGCTAACGTTGTTCCGGATATAGGTGAAAATCATTTCTTCCTTACCGTGCCGGAAGCGCAAAATTATGCTCTGCAAAACTTGTCAGGCTTTGAAATGAAAAACCCAAACACTTCATTAACTTTGCAGTCTAATCATCCTTAAATATCCTGTAATGTCTGTATCAAATTTTTTAAAAATGCCGGGCGTTTCCGTCGTCGATGTACGGGAACCCTGGGAATTTAGTGAAGGTCACTTTCCGAATTCTTTAAATATTCCCCTCGGTGAAGTTCCCGCTCGGTTAGATGAACTTATGGCTATGTCAAAACCCCTTATTTTAGTTTGTCGTTCAGGTAATAGAAGTGGTATGGCAACCACTATGCTCCAGAATAATGGAGCCACAGAGGTGTATAATGGAGGTTCCTGGGATTCCTTAGAGGCTTAATCGCTAAACTAATATTCTAATCTGAATAGGCCAGCATTCTTTTGTTGGCCTGTTTTTGTTTTGAAAGACATGTTTTACATATTTAAAAAAAATATTATATTTGTAGTTTAATATTAGTTTGTTCGTTTTTGACACTATGGAACAATATTTGAATTCTTACCGTTATTAAAGGTTAATGAATACTGATGAGAATACACACTAATTTATTTTTTGTAACAATACTTTGGATAGGCTTGCTTACCCCTCTTAATGGTTTTGCAAAACAGACAGGGCTTTTACCTATTACCTATTATCCTCCCGTGCTTGTACAAAAAATGGATTCATGCAAATTATCTTGTCAGGATATTAAGGTTTACGTAACCAATAATTGTATCTACGAAATTACCCCTGCAGAAATTCTCGGAGAATGTTTTGCCCTATTTCAAGGTTATGTTATCGTTTATGACGGCGTTAATATGACGCCCGTTCGCGGTGGGGTGATTGATCGTCTGGGTATTTTTCCTTACTCTTTATTTAATTCAAAAGGAGGATTGGTTTGCCTGGGACAGGTTTTAGTCAGAGATACTATTGGCCCCGTTTTTAAAGACGATGTAGCTAAAAGAGACTGGGAAAGCAGAGATACCCTGATTCTGTCGGAAAATGATATTCCTTCTGTTTTTAATAATAATCTCAATTGGTCCCAATCAGATTCTCCTCTATTTTTAGGTCTCCCAATAGTGAAAGATGGTTGTAGCCCCAATTTTATTTCAAGAAATGTGAAGGATGAATTAATCTCCTTTCCCTGTGACTCTATTATAAAATTTAAAAATGGTTCGGTTTTCCCTCACCTTATATCTAAAATTAAACGAACGTTTACCTTTACGGATAATTCTAATAATGCCACCGTTTTTGTTCAGGAAATTTTCTTTAGAAAAATAGGTAATCCCTCTTCCTGTGATGCAACACCATCCCTTACTTACGATTATGCTCCGCCAAGTTTATATTCCTTCGGACCTTTGGGTGATAATCCAAGAATTAAAACGCACCCGAATTTTCCCTTGGGCAAAATAGATCAGAATACTACCTTTTATAAATGTGAAGCGCCTGATGATCTAAGATTTGATGTTTGCTCTATTTCAGATAGCATGGAATTAGATCGTTTGGTAAAATCAGTCTATAGCGCATTTTATACCTGGCCAAATGGCTTTAAGGACACTATAAGCC
>JBILDL010000448.1:0-2765 GCA_044352635.1 Saprospiraceae bacterium
AAACCCTGCAACTTCAGCCAATTCTGAAATGGAATGTTCTTTTAAGAAATGCTGCTCTATTTTACTTAACACGAATGAAATTCTTAAAAAATTAAGATATTCCTGAAAACTTATTTCCTTATATTCATTTAAATAATAAATGATTTCCAATTCATCCATCTCAATTTCGCTGGCGAATAGAGAAAGGTTAAAATTTTTATTCAAATAGGAAGTGGAGGAATTTTCCCAATCTAATATTTTTTGACTTATAATGGTAGAATCAAATAAATAACTTCTTGTTGTTTGATCAATTGCATTAACATCCGGATTATAAAACCTCCTACTTATGGGAATACCAATAGAGATTAAAGGGTATTTAAATATTTGAAGTGAAATTAATAATAGAAGTAATTGAGTAAAAATAAAAAAATAAGAATTTACGGAATCAATTTCATTATTAGAAAGTCTAATTGAATAAAGAATTCCTATTTTAGAAATAGTGAATAAAATGAATATTAACAACATATTAATTAGCCAATTATATAAATCCCCACTTGATTTATTAATAAAACCCTTCTTTTTAAAATCTTTAAGCAATTTCCATGAATAAATAAAAAGTAATACCGATAGAAATATTTTGTAGCCAAAACTAATTTTAGAAACCGAAATAAACAGATCATCCTTGTTTTTTTGAAAAGGAAATAGATTTTCTTCTAAAATTACTACGGCATTTGTAAATAATTGAAAAGCAACATATAAAGTTAAAATAAAACTAATAGCAAAACAAACAACAACAAAATAAAAATTAATTTTAGAAATCTTATTCCCAGTGACCGCATTCAAATAAAAATAAAACCATACAATATGAGATTGAAAAAATAAAAAAGGTAAGACAAAATAATTATCCAAATTTAATGTAAAAAAACAGATTGATAATGAACCTGCTGAAATAGACAAGAAGAATAA
The DNA here is from genome assembly GCA_044352635.1 of Saprospiraceae bacterium. GTDB lineage: Bacteria > Bacteroidota > Bacteroidia > Chitinophagales > Saprospiraceae > BJGN01. Next base: position 946 of record JBILDL010000448.1, read on the forward strand.
TCCTAAATATATACTTGAAGTTGACACCCTCCCGTTCTTTACCAAAAGGAATATTCCCAACGAAAAGTAAATAATAAAAAACAATATAGTTGTGTAAAATATTTCCATTTTTTAACTTTGATAAATGCAATATTAACCCTTAAAATTGAATTTAATTAACTTTAAAACTACATATTAATGTACTAAGTAATTTCATTAAACTAGTTTAATGAAATTATCTGATAACAGAAATTAAAACACCAGATTTTTTCCAATGTGAGGTACTCAATTCATATTTCCATTCTGAACCAGTAGGCAAGTTGTCTATTTCGAAGGTATTCAAACCCGCATTTCCCTTTTGTACCATCGAACGTATTAATCTTCCTGAAAAATCAAAAACTTTTAAGGTCACCGAGGCATTGACAGGCAGATAATATGGGATGTTCACCTTATCTATGAAGGGATTAGGATAAGGATTCAGGACAATGGGGTCCGCTGGTTTTTCGGTAAAGGCGAGGTTCACTGGCAAGGTTCTTTCTCCAATGTATGCTTCCGAGCGGGTGATTCTGTCTCCTATATGGAGCATGTCAGCTATTTCTCCCCTTTGCAATGCGGTGAATGGAAGCGATAAAACCATGGATTCTGGCATCATTTTCGATGCCCAGCTCAGTGTCAGTAATCCTTCCTCTTCAAATACACCCATCATAGACAGCAGAATACTGTCGGTCAGGGAAGATTCAAATTGTAATTTTTTAGGGTCATATTGCAACGTGAACTGCATCCCTTCAGCTTGTAAAGACGGATCAGCATAAATAGCAAGGGGGTATGTTTCTCCTGCCAACAATTCCTTATTTTCCGCTTGCAGCACATAATCTTGTTGTTCCCTGGTGTCTCCTAAACCTGAACCATTGGCAACGACATTACCATTTACATCGCCAATTTTTATACCATAAAAATGAACTTCTGCTGAACCATTCAGGTCATTTATATTTACGATTTCAGGAAACTGATAAGGACTGGCATCCTTCTTAAAGGTAAAATTAGCCTCAACGAATCGCCAGCTTTTATTTCCCTTGAATTCCTTATCGACACCCAATATAATTTTGCGTAGTTGCAGCATATCTAAGATAGAAATACTACCCGATTTATTGACATCGGCGGCAATAAGTTCATAGGGATTCTCTATTTTCTTCGTGTTCAGCACATGCTTTTGTATCAATAGTAAATCGAAGGTAGAAACGCCATTGAGTGGATTTTTATTCAACTCTGGAAAGACTGTATAGTCTCCCCCATTGTCAAGTCCCGAAAACTTGAACAGACCGTCATTTCGGGTATTAACTATTTTATCACCTGATAGCCCTGAAACCTGCACTTTCACCCCTTCGATGAACTGTTTATTAATCGTTTTTATAATCCCAGCCAGGGTACCCGCACAAGGACCAAATCCTAAAGGCAACACCTCAATGTTTATCGAATCAAAAGCACTGTAACAAGTTTTAGAACCTGGCAAGAATGATTGAAATACATACTTTACTGTTACTGACGTGTCTTCCTCATGAAATAATTGTTCTACAATGGCTTCATTGCCAAAAGCATTGATTGCATTTCCATTCAGTCCTCCTTGGACCAAGCTATATGTTGCCTTCCAGCTGAATTTTGCGGAAGGATTTTCAGGAGAAGCCAATACACTTAAAACCAATGGTTTGTCGGCACAAACGTCCTTTACATTGATGACAAGCTTTGGTGGTGCTGGCTGGATGTCCACCTTAATGAACTGGCTGGCACTTTGATTGCACAAGGAACTGGAAGAAACTATCTTGATGGAATCGGTCAGGATAGCT
>JBILDL010000450.1:0-2762 GCA_044352635.1 Saprospiraceae bacterium
TGGAGGAGGCTAACCTTTCATGAAAAACAGGGTCATTTGCTATACCCAGATAGCTTGTTCCACTAAAATATAAGAGGGCGGACCCTTCACAAAACATCCATCTGCCTGGTTGATGACTCAGGTTGTACATCATAAATGAATATTTTTCAAGCTAATAGATTAATCAAATAAGTTTAGCGCCGATACCATTTCGATGGGGAAGAACTACCTCCCCATGTTCTATGATCGCCCCTTCAGCAGGGTCATTAGACAACAAAAGAGCGCCATCCATATCGACATAATCTAACAAAGGCAATAGATGGGCAATGGCTGTAATGCCAACGGACGACTCCGTCATACAACCAACCATAACATTCATATTCAGTTCTTTAGCTTCTTGTATCATACGAAGCGCGGGGGTAAGTCCGCCACATTTCATTAGTTTAATATTTACCCCATGAAAATATCCGGCGCAGCGTTTTACATCTTCTTCCTTTTGACAGCTCTCGTCGGCAATCACAGGTAAAACGCATTTTTCAAATAAAAGCCTTTGACCTTCCCAATCTTCAGGTTTTAAGGGTTGTTCGATAAATTCAACGCCCAAATCTTTCAATTCTGGAGCATAAGCTAAGGTTTCCTCCGCGGTCCAGGCAGTATTGGCATCCACACGAAAAACAGCAGTAGTATGCTTTCGAAGATGTCTTATGATATTTAAATCATCTTTTGTTCCCAACTTAATTTTATAGATGGGCCAGGGCATTTCATTCATTTTAGCAACCATTTCCTCTGTTGGACCAAAGCCCAGTGTATAATCTGTCAGAGGATTATTTTGGTAGTGCAGCCCCCATTTTTTATAAAGAGGTAATCCTTCCATTTGAGCTATAAGATCGTGTGCCGCCTCGTCCAGGGCACATTGTTCAAAGGGATGATTTTTAAGAAGAGGATGAAGCAGTTCCCAATATTGCTCTGCCGTTACCAGAGGCGTAGATTCAATAATTGGCTTCCAGGCATTAAAGCGCTGGATCATTTCATCTTGATCAAGTCCATAATATTTAGTAGCGGTAGCTTCGCCATATCCCGTATAAATACCGTTGGAAAGGGAGATAATAACCGTAGGCTGATAATCTCTGGAACCATGAGTGATTCTAAAAGTATGACGTAGTTTTAACTGAAAAGGATGGACATTTAAGGTAAGCATTATCGTTAGAAAGGGTTAAGCTGTGGGAGATTCCAGATAGGTTAACGTTTTATTCTCTGTATCAAGTTCGGCTAATATACCTACGGGTAATGTAAAATTATTAGGAACATGACCAAAGGATAGACCATACACCGCTGGAACATTAAGATCGCTAAGCCGGTCAAAAATAGTTTCTTTCAGTGAAAGTGATTCTTCATCTTTTTTAGGATTACACCCTTCGAAAACACCTAAAATCAAACCTTTGGCTTTATGAAGATTGGCGGATTGCCTCAATTGGGTAAACATTCTATCCAGGCTATAAGGACGTTCGTCAATATCTTCCATGAATAATAATTTATCGGTAGCATCAAAAGCAAAGGGCGTTCCCGCAAGAGCGGCAAGAAGACTTACATTACCACCCATTAGCCTTCCCGAAACTTTTCCAGCTTGTATGCTGTAAGGTTTAAAATGCTCTCTTTCAGGGGTTAATTCCTCTGTTGCTAAATTAATAACATAAGGTTTTGTAAAAGAATCAAAGAGAACGCCTTTAATATGTTGGAGGGTATAAGGAGTCCAGGTAGCCGCTGCCACCGGGCCGTGAAACCCAACCAGGCCGGTTCGAAGGAAAATGGCTTGAAGGAGGGCGGTTATATCACTGTAACCAATGAGTATTTTAGGATTATTCTTAATGAGTTCATAATTGATGTTGGGTAAAAGCCTGGAACAACCATAACCACCGCGGGCACACCAAATAGCTTTAATGGAAGGATCTTCAAAAAAAGTATGAAGGTCTTCCAGTCTTTGTTCATCCGTTCCTGCCGTGAAGCCTCGTTTTTCTCTGACATACTTGCCAGGAACCACTTGCAGGCCTAATTGAGTAAGATTATTCACTGCTTTTTCGTAACCGGCATCGGGAACATAACTTCCGGGGGTGATTAAGCCAACTTTATCACCGGGAAGGAGTCTCTGTGGCTTGATGATGTCACTATCTGCCTTTAAAGAAGCAGCAGGACACTTTGATGTGGACGCTAATAATGAGCCAATTATCCCCATTGAAGCAAGCTCATGAAAATCTCTCCTATTCATAATTTTGTATTAAATCGGTAAGTGTTATTCAAAAGTAGTTATTTTGTGGGAAATTAAAGCAGAATTGATTCAGTGCTTGTTTTTATATATAAATGAATATGAATAAGGAGTCCGGGCATTTAAAACGTGTTTTAATCATTCTATACTATTGGCCACCTTCAGGTGGAGCAGGTGTACACAGGTGGTTGAAATTTGTTAAATACTTAAGAAACTTTGGTTGGGAACCTATCATTTATGTCCCCTCAAATCCGGATTATCCCATCATTGATTCAAACCGTCTGGATGAAATTCCATCGGATATTGAAATTATTAAAAGACCAATTTGGGAACCCTTTTCACTTTACAGAAAATTTACAGGAAAGAAAAAGGATACAAAAATGGATTTCGGGCATTTGGTTAATGTCAAAACCTATATTCAAAAGGGTTGGAAAGAAAGATTAGCTATCTGGATTCGGGGAAATTTTTTTATTCCTGATTCCAGGGTATTTTGGGTAAATCCCTCTTTTCGTTTTCTTTCTGA
>JBILDL010000449.1:0-2762 GCA_044352635.1 Saprospiraceae bacterium
TCCGGGAGTAAGTATAAAATCGGCTCTACCAGGAAATAGATATGGTTTATTAAGTGGTACAAGTATGGCAGGCCCACATGTTGCAGGACTGGCAGCGCTTCTTTTTTCAGCCAACGCATCCTTAATTGGTCAAGTTGACAAGGTGGAACAAATCATTCGTGAAACCTCCCTTCCACTTTATAGTTCCCAGGTTTGTTCCAATATCAGCGGGGGTAGTTATCCAAACCCGGTGTATGGTTATGGCAGAGTCGATGCCCTTGCCGCGGTAAAAAAAGCACTTTCTGTTACCTCCATTAATGAATCAGCTGACCCAGCGATTCAAATTTATCCTTTGGCAGGTCATCAACAACTTTATATTTCAACTGAATTTGGAAAGGAAATTTTTACCCTGACACTATTTGATATTTATGGACGTGAGGTTATGAATAATAAGGTGGATCAATCTATTTCGTCGATAAATTTACCTTCTTTGCCAAATGGAATGTATATCTATACCTTTTCAAATAAAGAAAAGATGACAAAAGGCATTCTTTGGATTAATCAAAATAGGTAAATTGCAGCCCATTTATCTTTAAACGTTATGAAAAGACTGTATAATCGCGTTAATAGGGCCGAATTAAAAAAGAAGCTGGAAGAAAGTATTGAACCAAGAACTACGCTCTCTTTTTATAGATACCACCAACTGAGTGATCCCGCTGTTTTCAGAGATGAATTATATGCGGGATTAGATCGATTAAGTGTGTTCGGTCGCATTTATATAGCCTCAGAAGGGATTAATGGTCAGATTTCAGTCCTTTCTGACACTTTTGATGATTTTAAAAATTACTTGTATAGCATCCCCTGGCTAAACGGTTGTCGTTTGAATATTGCGGTAGATGATAATGGAAAATCTTTCTTTAAATTAAACATTAAATTAAGAAATAAGATTGTAGCTGATGGTTTAGATGATTCCACTTTTGATGTTACTAAAAGAGGAAAACATCTTTCTGCCCCCGAAGTTAATGCCTTACTCGATAAACCTGATACCATAGTGGTCGATATGCGTAACCACTATGAAAGCGAAGTGGGTCATTATAAAAATGCCATTTGTCCTGACGTTGAGACCTTTAGAGAAGCACTTCCCATTGTTGAGGATCTGTTAGCCAATAAAAAATCAGAACCTATCGTGATGTATTGCACCGGTGGTATTCGATGCGAAAAAGCAAGTGCCTATTATCTCCATAAGGGATTTGAACAGGTATATATGATTGATGGCGGCATTATAGAATATACCAGGCAATGTGAAGAACTCAATTTACCTAATAAATTTATAGGCAAGAATTTTGTTTTCGATGAACGATTAGGTGAACGGATTTCGGATGATGTTATTTCAAAATGCCATCAATGTGGAGCACCTTGCGATATTCATAAAAACTGTGCCAATGCAGCATGCCACGTTCTTTTTATCCAGTGCGATGCCTGTGCGGCTAAACTTCAGGCTTGTTGTTCTCAGGAATGTACAGAATTTAATACGTTACCAGAAGAAGAAAGAGAGCTACAAAAGCCTCACAAAATATTTAACGGAACAAAATTTGGAAAAGGCCGATATAAGGCACTTCGAATGGGTGAGTTGAGTTAAGCTATTCTGGTTGAGGCAAAATAGACCGAATCTCCATTTTTTTATTCATCCACCAGGTGTTGTTAAATAAATTTTCCTTTTTAACACCACCATTTACACTATGGATAACCTCAATGACCTGAGGCTGAATGTCTGCTATAAATGAAACGTGAAAAACTTCATTTTTGTCATTCCTAAAGATGATTAAATCACCCGGATTACAATCATTCAATGATTTGGGCACGCCCAGTTTGGCCTGATCTTTCGAGGACGGCGAAATATTATAATTAAATTTTCGCAGCACATAGGAAGTGAATCCCGAACAATCGAAACCGGTTTCAGGCGTTTTGCCTGCCCAGGTGTAAGGAATGCCCACATATTTTTCAGCCTCCTTTAAGACATTATATCGCAACGATAAATGAGAAGAAGCTTTCTTTTCAGGAGACGTTTCAATGGATTTGCGTTTCCAATATGGGATGATGGATTTCCTGTCTGTTCCCTTTTCGGATGGAACCTCTTCTACTTCCTTCTCATTTAAAAAAACCTCATCTTTTAAGGTAGAAGGAATGGTAATAACAGGTTTAAACAGACTACAAGAAGATAGGCTTAAAACAAAAATCACCCACGTTCCAATTTCTTTTAGAAACGGAACGCGGGCGAAAAAAAACAAGTCATTTATCTTTTCCTTGAAAAAGGACATTATTATTTTTTAAGACCTGGAGAACGATTCAAAAATTCTTCATACAGCTGAATGTGTCTGCTATCAAGAGGAACGATCCATCCGTCTATAAAAAGATATTTAATTTGTGTTTTTGGCTCCAGCGGATCACCTGTAGTGACCATTATACTAGCTAGTTTTCCAACCTCCAGCGAACCTAGTTTATCAGCCACGCCAAAAATTTCTGCTGGAACGATGGTTACAGATTTTAATGCATCTTCTTTACTCATTCCATAAGCGGCAGCAAAGCCGGCATGGAAGGGTAAATTTCTGACATTTTCCTGATCGTTGGTACGAATGGCTACTTTAACCCCAGCTTTTGACATGATACCAGGATTAGCATAAGGCTTGTCATAATAATCAGATTCTCTGGTAGGCAACGCAATAATGGGACCTGTTATAACAGGAAAACCTGATTTTGCGATTTTATCAGCGACTCTCCAACCT
>JBILDL010000048.1:0-9447 GCA_044352635.1 Saprospiraceae bacterium
GGTGGTTGCTTTAATTTTAAATGGTAGATTAAAGGCAATAATAGCACTACTTTGGTACTTTAGATTTTCAAAAATATATCGGGATTGATACCCTGGGATCAGCTCCATATCAGCTTGCAACCAAGCATAATTTAGCTGGATAGAATGAATCAATCCACGTTGAAAGTCATATTTAAAGGTAAGTTCTGCCCCTCGGGTCATTACATTTAGGTAATTCTCAGGTTTCCATTTTTCTGCGTTGGAAATCCTTACCCACTCAATAATCCTGGAGGCATCGCGTTGAAAAAGGGAGGCAGTCAGATGCGCGTTTCCTTTGTCGAAACGACCGCCTATTTCATAAGTCCATGCCGATTCCGGGAGTAAAGTTATGTTTCCAATATTGGATGGACCCACATAATATAAATCGGTATAAGTGGGCACTCTAAAAGACCTGGCAAGATTTGTGAAAACAGAAAAATGATCATTTTGAGTATAACTTACATCTATGCCCGGATAGAATTTTAAGCCATAATCATTCATATAATGATTAAATATGCCAGGGTTAACCTGGAATTTTCCAAGGGTAATTCTTTCCTCGAGATAAATTCCCACGTGATCGCGAAAATGATTGCCCAGATTATTACTTTCTATTTGTTCCCGTCGTATTTCAAATCCAATAGCACCTATACCTAAGGCATTGTTAAGTTGAAAATTACCCTCCAATCCACTAACTTTTGTGTTATGAATATTTTTATAAAAAGAAGGATTTTGCCTTAGATAAATATAAATATCCTGGTGATCTCTATGATAGGCATTAAAATTGAACCGTCCCCAATCTTTTTCCAGTTTATAGGCTATCGACAACATCGTAGTTTGGGTTTCTTCATATTGATCCTTCGCATTTTCATTTGCATAAAAGCCATTTGCACCAAAAGCCTTGTTATTGAACCCAGCTAAAATACGCCAAGTACCTTGAGCTAAGGATAATTGAGATTGATAAAGAATATTTTGCTGCTTAAAATCGGTGTTATACCTGTACCCATCCCCTTCACTAAAGCCACCAGAAACAGATTGTTTCCATTTTCCGAAGGGTAAACTAAGAGAAACATCGGCTCTTTTAAGTCCATATTCACCTAAAGAGACCGTGCCGGATAGCTGATTTTTTTCGGGTACTTTGGTAATAATGTTAACAGCACCAGCAAAGGCATTTGGGCCATAAATTCTTGTTCCCGGACCTTTTAAGACCTCAATCCGTTCGATTTGTTCTGGTTGAAGAACCAAATTCAACAAATGATGACCAGTTTGAGGGTCACTCAACTTAATACCATTGATGAGGACCAGGCTTTGGTCAAAAGATCCACCCCTGATAGACAGATCTGCTTGAACGCCCTGAGGTCCGCGCTGTCTGATATCTAAACCAGGCAGATAGGAAAGAATTTCAGCTATTTGATTGGCTGGCAAACGGCTAATGTCCTCTTTAGAAAGTAATTGAATTGTTCTTGCCGACTTGGAAAATGGGGTAGCCAACCGGTCTGCCATAATTTCTACTTGGTTAAGAGAAATTAAAGTATCGGATTGTCCCCACATATTTTGAGAAATAAACGATATTGTCAGGAAAATATTAATTAACTTCATTCTATGTGGTTTAAGCGCTAAAATTAGGCAAACAAACGCAATGATTATTAAAAAACGAAGTAATGAATGTAAGCTTTAGGTCAAATTTTCCCTCCCTTCAGGGAACAATGAAGAACGGTGCCCCTTATATTTTTATGGATGGACCCGCAGGAACACAAGTGCCCGCTCAAGTAATTAACGCCATATCAGGTTATTATTTACATAAAAATGCTAATTCGCATGGTCAGTTTATAACATCGTCATTAACCGATGCTGTGGTAGATGAGACCAGATCGACCATGGCTGATTTTTTAGGCGCTAATCATGGGGGAGAAATCTCACTGGGTGCCAACATGACGAGTTTAGCCTTTTCCCTTTCCCGCGCCTTTTCCCGCTTGTTTCAACCTGGCGATGAAGTGGTGATTACTCAACTGGATCACGAAGGAAATAGAGGGCCCTGGCTTGCCCTTCGCGAAAAGGGTATTATCGTCAGAGAGGTTAGGCTATTACCCGAAGGACGACTGGATTATGAAGACTTCGAATCTAAAATTAATGAACGTACAAGATTGGTAGCGGTAGGATTTTCGTCTAATATTTTAGGTACGGTCAATGATTTAGTAAAAATAAGATATCTGAGTCATAAGGTAGGCGCCTGGCTGTTGGTTGATGCCGTCCATGGAGCACCACACTTTAGCCTGGATGTAAAAGCAATAGATTGTGATTTTTTACTGTGTTCTGCCTATAAATTCTATGGCCCTCATGTTGGTATTCTTTACGCAAGAGAAGGCCTGCTAGATAGATTACCAACGGATAGATTGCGCACTGCTGGTCAGGCTGCACCTGATTCAATTGAAACGGGAACGCCAAATTTTGCCGCCTTTGCCGGTGTTTCCGCCGCAGTTGATTTTCTGGAAAGTCAGGGTTCAGGGCAAACTAAAAGAGAGCGTTTGGTGAGGGCTATGGAAATGATTCATGAGCATGAAAAGGGGTTATTTATAAAATTATACCGCGGTTTGGAGGCCATGGAGGGCATTCAGTTATGGGGTTTACCTCCTGATATCGTAGATAGAGCTCCTACCTTATCATTCAGTGTAGTAAATGAAAAACCAAATCATTTTTGTAGTTATTTAGGGGAAAATGGCGTTTTTGCCTGGAATGGTCACTTTTACGCATTGAGAACCGTGGAGATTTTGGGTCTAAGAGCTTTGGATGGAGTGGTGAGAATGGGTATTTCCGCCTATACATCCTCTGACGAAGTGGATCAGGTGCTTGAAATAGTGAAAAAAAGGGTTTGTTAGTAAAAATTGTTAAAAAAAGGAAACTTTTTGGGGTATTTTTTCGTATATAGTTATTGTAAATGAATAAACCCATGCGACAGTTAAAAATTACTAATAAAATTACCAATAGGGAAAGTCTATCTCTTGAAAAATATCTTCAAGATATTTCTAAGATTCCTATGTTGGTGGGCGATGATGAAATTAAATTGGCACAACGGATTAGGGAAAATGACGAGGAGGCTTTAAATCAACTGATAAGATCAAATCTTCGCTTCGTCGTTTCTGTGTCTAAACAATATCAAAATCAAGGCCTTTCACTAAGTGACTTGATTAACGAGGGTAATGTCGGATTAATGAAGGCGGCAAAAAGGTTCGATGAAACCAAAGGTTTTAAATTTATATCCTATGCTGTGTGGTGGATCAGACAGTCCATTCTTCAGGCTATTGTAGATCATTCCAGAATTGTCAGGTTACCTCTGAACAAAGTAGGTACCTACAATAAGATAAACGAGGCAGTCCTTAATTTTATTCAGAAATATGAAAGGGAACCAAGTACCGACGAATTGGCGGCTATTCTGGATATTTCACCGAAGGATGTACTAAATATGCAGCGAAGTAATGCCAGACATATTTCCATGGATGCGCCCATTGGCCAGGAAGACAGCGAATTAACAATGCTTGAAACTATGCCCAATTTAGCAGAAAATGAGCCTGATAAAAATCTAATGGCACAGTCTATGAAGGAAGATCTCAAAGAAGGTTTGAGTATTCTATCAGAAAAGGAAGTCGAAGTTCTTTCTTCATATTATGGCCTCGACGGTCAAAAGCCATTAACTTTAGAGGAGATAGGGGAGTTTTTACAGCTTACAAGAGAAAGAGTACGCCAGATTAAAGAAAGAGCTATTAGACGATTAAGAAAATCTTACAATAGGAATGCACTTAAATCATACCTTTAAGGTTCATTCGCTTGCTTTTCGTTGTAAATCCTTTTCGTTCAAATCCTTTTGCGTATCTTGTCCTTAAATTAATATAATATGGGTTTATTAGCTCTGTCTGCGCTAATTCTTGTGGGCTCTGGTTTCATTTTGATGAAGAACAATCTCAGTGCACTAAAACCAGGGGGTAAAAAAATAGAGGAGATTTTTTTACAATTAGATCAAGCCGTTCCAATGAAACAAAGTGAATTGGCTCCCTTGGGTGAAATTAATATTGAACTTCTTTCAGCTAACGAATTAAAAGGGGTTGCCAAATCAAAAACTTCTGGTATTGAAGTAGGTATAATGGCAACGCTCTTCGACGAAGCGGGCATCGCTTTTGCTATTAAAAAATTTGGTTCTGCTGATTTTAAAGCTATGGTGGTCGCTAAAGATAAAAATCATGTATATAGATTTTTATTCAAATCAAATGAGATTGAAATAGTTATTGATAATCAAGCATTAGGCGTGTTTCTAATGGATGAAAAAGTATTAAAGGGAGTTAGGACTGGGGCAACTCTGTTACACTTAAAAGAACACCCATCCCAAGGTACGAGCCTCTATATTCAGGATAGAGAAATGGTTTTATTCCCTAAGGATGTATTTAAAGATTCAAAACAAATATCTAAAAGAGCCTTCGTTGTTCTGAATCAGTCTATTTCAGCAGAAGAACAAGCAACGATTCTTGCTTTGAGTATGCTCTTGTTCTGGAAAGAAAAATGGAAAATTTAACTACCGGTTTATATGGATTTCATTAGAAAAATTACCCTTATTTTATATAGATTCAGAGAACGTGGATTAGAAATATTTCTTTTGGACGCTGAAGATTCTCAATCTTTATCACTGCCACAGGAAGATAAAGGGAAAGTTCTTTCTGATAAGTTTAAGGATCAGGCAACACTCATTTCCAATGATGTTCACGCATCGGGGGTAAAGGAGGAAACCTGGGCTTTAGAAATTGAGGAAGAGGATATTCCTTCTTTGAAATGGTTGCTTTATGAGGATGCAAAAAATATTTCTGATAAGTTTATTTCCGATGAAACAGGAACTTATCTTAAAGTAAAAGATGCATTAAAAAAAGTAATGCCTCAACAATATAAATGGATTAAAGAGTTGAAAGATGTTCTTTTAGATAGACATTCAGTAAGGGATATTTAAATTAATAAATATTTATTTCATTCTCTTTTTGGCGAGCAATAAGCAAATCTCTAATTGTTCTTCTCTACTTAAATTACTGTTGTTTAGAACGATGGCATCCTCTGCTCTCAAAAGAGGACTATCTGTACGGGTAGAATCAATGTAATCTCGTAAAAAGAGGTTACGCCTTATCTCAGAAAGAGAAACGAGGGTATCTTTTGATAAAAGATCCAGGTATCTGCGGTTGACCCTGACCTCAATATCTGCTGTTAAAAAAATTTTTAATACGGCATTAGGGAAAACAACGGTACCTATGTCCCTTCCATCCATAATAAGATTATTATGCAGGGACATTTGTCTTTGTTGTTCTACCATGGCCGTTCTTACGCTGGAAATAGCAGCCACTTTACTTACCATTTCAGCCACAGCCATGTCTCTGATATCTATACTAATATCTTTCCCATTCAAGAGAGTTACATTACCATTTGGAGAAGGTTCCAAAGTTATATGAATATTCTCCAAAGCATTTAAAACAACCTTAGGCTGATGAATAGGAACCTCATTTTTCAAAAAATAATACGTCACGGCCCTGTACATAGCGCCGGAATCTACAAATAAGAATTGGAGCGATTCTGCCATTGCTTTGGCTAAGGTAGATTTTCCGCAGGAGGAAAATCCGTCAATTGCTATACTTATACCCATGGTGAAAATTCGAGATATAAAAAAAGAGGCAAATTCCTTTTAGAATTGCCTCTTTTGGGTCTTATATATTGGTTAAATTAATATTCGTCTTCATTGAAAAGAAAATCATCTTTTCTTGGATAATCAGGCCAAATATCTTCAATTCCCTCGTAAATCTCGCCCTCGTCCTCCATCTGCTGTAGGTTCTCAATCACCTCAATGGGTGCACCTGAACGTATGGCATAGTCAATTAATTCATCCCGAGTGGCAGGCCAGGGTGCTTCCTCCAAGTTATAAGCGAGCTCTAAAGTCCAATACATAGTATTTTGGTTTAATTCAATTTAATGAAAAATAAGTTGACTTTTCACAAAAGTAATAATTTATATTCTTTTGACTATTTATTTAATAAACATGGCATCACCGTAACTAAAAAGTCTGTAATCTTCTTTAAGCGCTTCTTCGTAAGCGTGCATAATAAGTTCATGTCCTCCGAAAGCAGCGACCATGATCAGCAAACTTGATTTTGGGAGATGAAAATTTGAGATTAGGCTATCCGCAATATTAAAATCGAAAGGAGGAAAAATAAATTTATTTGTCCATCCAGACTCTACTGTCTTTAGTTGACCTTCAGCTGAAACGGCTGATTCTACCGCACGTAATGAGGTTGTACCAATAGCGCAAACCTTACTTCTGGCCGTTCTTTCTTTATTTTTAGCCACATTAACCAAATTCACAGTTTCAGGCGGAACTCTATAAAATTCGGCATCCATTTTGTGTTTTGACAAGTCCTCCACATCAATAGTGCGGAAGGTACCCAAACCAAGATGAAGGGTAATGGGAGCAAATTCCACCCCTTTTATTTCCATGCGTTTCATTAATTCCTTACTGAAGTGCATGCCCGCTGTGGGTGCTGCAACAGCACCGATATCTTTGGCAAAAATAGTTTGATACCACTCTCTGTCACCCGCCTCACATGGCCTGTTGATATATTTTGGCAACGGAGTGTTACCCAGAAAATTCAAGGCTTCCTGAAACTCGTCATCTGTGCCATCAAAGAGAAAACGTATGGTTCTACCGCGGGAAGTGGTGTTGTCAACGACTTCTGCTATAAGTACATCATTGTCGTCATCATCACTAAAATATAATTTATTACCAACGCGAATCTTTCTGGCAGGATCAACCAACACGTCCCATAGGCGAGTATCATGATTAAGTTCTCTTAGTAGAAAAACCTCTATTTTTGCCCCTGTTTTTTCTTTTCTGCCGTACAATCTGGCAGGAAAAACTTTGGTATTATTATAAAGCATAATATCTCCCTCATCAAAATAGTCAATCAAATCTTTGAATATTTTGTGTTCGATCTTTCCTGTTTTTCTGTCAATCACCATCAATCTGGCGTCATCGCGATTTGGAGCAGGGTAGGAGGCAACTTGGTTTTCGGTATAATCAAAACTAAATTGGGATAGTTTGGTTCGCATGAAACGGTTTTTGACTTTTGGTGTGCAAAATTAACAATCTTTATCAATATATGATAACGCCTAAGAAAAAAAAATAGTTTGCTCTATTTTCAAAAAAAAAATGGTGCCGGTTGAATTTTATAGATTAATTACTGTCTTTCATCTAAACAAGTGCATTTATTATTTTTACCAACGTACCTTTGTTGTTTAACCATTTGGAGAAAAATAAATATTATGCAGACGATTATAAAAGTAATCATTGAGAGTATTTCACAGGCAGTTCAACAACTTGTAGGTAATAAACTGCGCAGTTTCCTCTCTCTCTTAGGTATCACTATCGGTATTTTTTGTATTATTGGCGTTTTCTCTGCCGTAGATTCTCTTGAAAATAACATTCGAAAAAGTATCGCTAAATTAGGCGAAGAGGTTATTTACATTCAAAAATTCTCCTGGGCAGAAGATCCTGGAGAGAATTATTTTAAATGGATGCGCAGACCTAACATTAATTATGCTGATTATGAAGGGGTTAAGAAAAGAATGAAAAATGCCGATGTCGTCGGTTATTGGATGGGTATTGGCTCCAAAATTGTTAAATATGGAAATAATTCTATTGAAGGCGCTTATACTCAAGCCTATTCTGAAGAGTGCAACGAATTGTTTAATCTGAATTATAGCGCAGGTAGATTCTTTTCTCCCTCAGAATATAATTTTGGCGCCAATAAAGTGATTCTAGGGTTCAATTCAGCAGAAGAACTTTTTGGACCTATCGATCCCATCGGTAAAATAATCCGCCTGAGTGGAAGAAATTTGGAAGTGGTAGGCGTTTTAGAAAAATCAGGAGAGAGTATCATAAATGTTATGAATTTCGACGATATCGTTATCATCTCTTATCCCCTGGCGCGCAAAATCGCCAACTTAAATCAAAACTCTTTTTGGCCTGATTCATCTGTTGGTGTAAAAGCAAAAGAAGGCGTTTCATTAAATGAACTGGAGGACAATCTCATTGCTGCAATGAGGGCTCAACGTAGATTGAGACCTATTGAAGAAGATGATTTTTCGCTAAACCAACTTTCTATAATATCCAAATACCTAAATGGCTTTTTTGACGCATTAAACATTTTGGGCATCTTCCTGGGTGGTTTTGCTACTCTGGTAGGTATGTTTAGCGTGGCCAATATAATGTTTGTTTCTGTTAAGGAAAGAACCAGAATCATTGGTATTAAAAAAGCACTCGGCGCCAAAAGATACATGATTCTGCTTGAATTTTTAATTGAATCGGTTATCCTTTGCATTGTTGGTGGTGTATTTGGTCTGGCGCTGGTTTATATTGCTATGTTTGCTCTATCTTATGGACTTACTTCCTTTGAATTTGTTCTTTCTTTAAATAATATATTACTCGGCCTTGGACTATCCATATTTATTGGTATTCTGGCAGGAATGATACCCGCTTCTCAAGCCTCAAAAATGGACGCCGTAGTGGCTATGAGACAATAATTTATTTTTGTCCTTGTCTAAAAGTCCTTGTTGATTATTTTCAGCGAGGACTTTTTAGTTAAAATATCTTAAATACAAGGTTTTTTAATCTTTTTGATGACTATTCTAAAATAAAATAGTAAAATTCGCATTGTTAATTTGTCGGCAAACGTGGTAAAAAAGCTAAATTTGTTCCGTGTTATTTAAAATAGAGGCTAACTGCCTAAATTGATTAAACTTATACTTTTATTATATCACTGTCTATGATGTTAAACAAAAAACTTGAACGACTTAATGCTATATCAGTCCAAATAAAGCATGGTTATGTCCCGGGTTATTCCAACAAAATAACTTTTTTGATGGTGAGTATCCTTTTTTGTTTTTTTAACAAGCTCACTGGTCAACAACTTCCATTATTTACACAGTATCGTGAAAATACGGGCCTGATTAATCCTGCGGCACTTGAACCTGACTATTTGGCTTATTCTAATAATTTTACCGTGGGGGCGTCTTACCGTTCTCAATGGAATGGTCTATCCGGAGCACCCAGAACGATGACCATCAGAGGTACATATTATGCCGATGATTATGCGGGGGTGACGATGATGGGTGGTGGTTATTTGATGAGAGATCAAACAGGACCTATCAGTTTTACCGGTGCTTATGGCAGAATAGCCGGGGTCATTACCTCTGATCCTACCCTGGGTGGTATCATTTTAGGACTGACAGCCGGCTTGGTTCAGTTTGGTATAAATACGGATAATATCGTTGTCAGAGATAAAACAGATGATTTAGCGATGGCAGGTCAAAATCAACTATTCCCCGATGTCGGGGTAGGTATTTATGCCTACAGAT
>JBILDL010000451.1:0-2750 GCA_044352635.1 Saprospiraceae bacterium
ATTGCGCAAATCTTCCAGCGTACCTTCTTTTAAATATCGGTCACTGGCGTGCATGGTAACCACGCGATGGGAAACCCGGTTCAATAATTCAATGGGGTCTTCGCCTGCCAGATAGGTATTGCTGGGATCATAATTCACACCAAAAAAGGGATGATTAATCTTATCGACCAAGGCACAAAAAATATCCATTTTCTGGGCAAATTCCGGATAAGTCCAAAAATCATCTTTGTAATGATTTTCAATAATTAGGGTTATATCACGCTCCTGTGCATAAGGTAAGCATTCATGAATACAGTCGGCGGCAAGTTGAATACCCAGGTCAATGGATAATTCGGGTCTTTTCTGACCTGAAAGCACTCTACAATATTTTCCACCGAGCGCATAGGTCATGTCTATCCAATGCTTTTGTTTCGCTATTTCTATATCGCGAAATGACTTATCGGGATGAGTAAAATCTGGAGAACAGCACATCATCGGGATAACCATACCTTTATCTTCCACCTGACGTCGGAAAATTTTCCAGTTTGCAGCATTTTCCATTTCCAAAAATCCGGCATACCATTCTATCCCGTCAATGTCAAGATTACCTGCAATATCAATCCATTCAGAAACCTTCATGGTTCCATCTTTACAAAGGGCGTTCATATAAGCTTTTGGAAAAGCAGCTAACTGAGGCATTTTCAATTATTTATGGTAGAAGAATCTTTGGGTGGGTTTCTTCCAATGAAAGGATGTTGTTCTAATTCAACAATTTGACCTGAAATGGGGCCACATTCGTCACCCAGCCAATAGACAGCGGCGGCGGCAATTTCTTCGGGTTTTATAAGCCGGCCGGAAGGAGCAAAAACAGAAGGAATTTTACTGAACCAATCTTCTGCTAATCCATGGGCTATTTTTCTTTTTTGTTCTGTTTCTGTCAATACCCAGCCTGGATTAATTTGATTGACCCTAACGCCATTTTCCCTGTGTAAGGTATCCCCCAAATTTCTGGTGAGGGTCATCAAACCACCTTTTGACACACTGTAGGCCAGTAAATCAGGTTCTCCACTATAAGCATTTACAGAACCAATATTCAACACGGCCCCTTTTTGTTTCGTTAAATAAGGAAGACATTCTTTAATTAAAAGAAAGGGAACTATAGTATTTATTTTCAGTACTTTTTCAAAAAATGGGGCGCTGGTAGTCTCCAGATTAGAAGATACCACCCAAGCTGCGTTATTGACAAGACCATCTAATTTCCCAAACGAAGCAAGAGCACAATTTGCCAATGCTGTGATGGTTGCTTCCTCTTGAAGATCACCTATGCAAAGGGCAGCATTTTCTTTACCCAGGGCGTGAATAACCTCCTCACCCCAATCTTTCTCCAGACCGTGAATAACTACTTTGGCACCTTCCTGAACAAAGCGGTAAGCCATGGCTTTCCCGATACCGGTAGTACTTCCCGTAACAATAATAACTTTACCTTGAAGGCGCATATCAGAAGGGTTTTAGGACACTTTTGACTACTTCGCCGTGGTGCATTTTTTCAAAAGCCTCTTTCCATTGATCAATGGCCCAAACGCCACCGATGATGGGTTTAACATTGAGGCTACCACTTGCGAGCAGTGCAATCACCCTCTCCCAGATGGGCCAGTTATGACTGAAACTACCTTTTAAGGTTACATTTTTTTGAACCAAAGGATCGAGAGAAAAGCCCAAAGGTTGAGGACCCCAACCCACTTTGGTTATTTGACCGTTAGGTCTGACCCATTGAAGCGCCATTTTCAAAGTAACACTTGCCCCTGCGGCATCAACAATCAGATCAGCGCCCAGTCCGTCCCTGTTCTTTGCCCATTCGGTGGCATCTCCAATGATGGGTTCACAACCATATTGTTTAGCAATA
Source organism: Saprospiraceae bacterium (assembly GCA_044352635.1). Classification (GTDB taxonomy): domain Bacteria; phylum Bacteroidota; class Bacteroidia; order Chitinophagales; family Saprospiraceae; genus BJGN01. Next base: position 1,883 of record JBILDL010000451.1, read on the forward strand.
TCAAGTCTCAACTTATCAGATTCAAGACCTACTACGGCTACTTCAGCACCACAAATACGAGCTACGGCGGCACATAAAATACCAATGGTCCCCGGGCCAATTACGATGACACGATCTCCTGGTTTCACAGAACTATTAACAGCTACGGAATTGTAGGCGACACAGCAAGGCTCCGTCAGACAAGCTTCTTCGAAGGACAATTGAGCGGGAACTTTGTGCAGACACCGTGCAGGAACCCTAACATAGCGGGTCATTGCTCCATTAACGCCATATCCAAATCCTTTTCTGTCTGGATCGAGATTATATAATCCTGTTTTTGACATAGGACTATTAGGATTAATGATAGCGGCTGTTTCACTAACCACCCTGTCACCTTCCTTCCAAACAGATACATTTTTACCAACGGCCGCAATGAGACCACCAAATTCGTGGCCTAAAACTACCGGATAATTTACAGGCCAGCTATGATCGGCCGTCCATTGATGCAGGTCACTGCCGCAAACACCGACATTGACTACTTCCAACAATACATCATCATCGCCAATATCAGGTATAGCGATTTGACGAATTTCCACAGATCCTTTTTCAGGAGCAAAATTTACTACTGCGGGATTTAATAAACTGGACATATTTTTATATTTTATGCATTCCGGACAGGAACATCCTTGTATGCATGTATTTTTTCACAAATTAACCTAAGAGAGGCCTCTAAATTACCATCAGCCGTTTTAAAGGCATCGGCATCAATAGTTAAAGGGGCGCCCAAAACCACCAAAGGTGCACCATAAAGAGGACATTGAATGGCCTGTTCCAGAGATAGGCCGCCAACAGCCTGAACGGGAATACTAACAGCTTCAACGACTTCTCT
>JBILDL010000452.1:0-2745 GCA_044352635.1 Saprospiraceae bacterium
TCAACTGCTAATGGAGAACCAGAGGCTTCAAAAACAAGGTCAAAAGTTCCAATTTGCCTCCAGTCATTAGCATCTAAGGGATTAACTACCCTATTAGCTCCACTCTGCAAAGAAAAATCACGTGCATACTTGCTTACATCACTCACAGTAATTTCAAGTGCTCCGAAAGAACGGGCAACCCGCAAAATCAATTGTCCAATGGGTCCACCACCCGTAATAAGAATTGATTTACCAATCAGACTATCAACTTGTTTTACGGCATGCATGGCAACACTCAAAGGTTCGAGTAAGGAAGCCTGCGACATATTTATTCCAGGCGGGAGAACATAACAGTTTTTAGCTGGGGCCAGAACATATTGTCCAAAACCTCCATCTATATGTGGGTCACAGCTGGCAGACCCAAAATATTTCATTGATTTACACAAATTATATTTTCCGTTCTTACAGAAATTACAATGGCTACAAGGCATGGAAGGATCAACCGCCACTTCATCTCCCATTTTAAGACCTTCAACACCAGAGCCAATTTTGTAAATCACTCCTGAAAACTCATGCCCAAGAGCAAATGGCTTTTTGGGAACAAAACTTCCACAAAATCCATGTTTAAAATAATGAACATCTGATCCGCATATTCCTGTATATGCAGGTTTTACAATTACCTGACCGTATCCTGGTTCCGGGATAATTTTCTCAGCCAGTTTTATATCCTTTGAACCATAAAGTAAAAATGTTTTCACCTTTAATATTTTAATCCATTAAGAAAATGTCGTGTTCCCTCTTTTTTCTAAAATTCGCAAGGAATAAACCTGTGCACGTTCAATACCGTTGGTTGCGAAACATTTAAGTTTAATAGATAGGACATTTTTAATATTGGTTTCATGCAAACAATTACGCTTATAATTATTTTTCACATGTACAATTTCATTTTCAGTTCCATCGGCCAGACAAGCTAAAATTTGATATTCCTTTACGATCGTTGGAATTGCATGGACTGAATATCCTTGCCAGCTCTGACTAAAATGAAATTGAAGCGAAGAATCGAAAATGATTTGAATGCGCTCAATTTCGCGGGGCTTATCCCAGGTTAAACTGATCCATTCTGGATTTTCGAAGGAAGTTTTTTCTGACACCCATAGGTTTGGCATATTAGTAGGCCGACTGTGTGGGTTCAAAATCATTTTGGATTCATAAACCATCTGCAAAGGATAAGCTATACAGTCAAATGAAAAATTAAGAAAAGTACTTATATTTTTATTTTCATAAGCAAACTGATTCCAGACAGGTGCAGCAACCATGGCCCCATCGGCATCTGCTGCTTTTTGTTGTCCAATTTGCAAAGAACGCAAAGTCCATTTTGAAAATGGATTAGGACGAATAGGGTCAAAAGGTCTCGGGTAATATCTAAGAAGGCCAGGGGGAGACTCAACTATATAAAGGCTAATATCTGGGTTTGCACCGAAGATAAGAAAATGCCAGCCTTTGTTTATAATTTCACATAAAACGGGCAAGTCTATCTGTTGATTCTGGCCTTTTTTAATTTCGACATTTGATCTAAAAAGTTCCTTTTCCGGAAAGGTAGAAGCATTTGCTGGCCCTTGAAAAAAGGCGTAAGATAAAACAGTATTTTCTTCTGCATCCAGTCTAACTTTAATATGATTAATATAGTTTGACACTATCGTTAATAGCTGCATTCTATCCTCCGTTAGCGGTTCCGTGCCCCAGGTTTCTCCTAAATTTTCACCCCTAAATTCAGAGGAGGCATTAACCGTTGCAATCGTAGAAATATCATTGGAAAGGGTTATACTATAACCGTGAATATGATGGTCGGCTTTGAATAAATCTTGCTGGATTGCTTTTATTTTTTCTGCTTCCAAAAGATCTTTTATCAGGCATCCGTATTTATTTGCATAAAAAGCAGCCATACCTACTGCCTCCCCAAGCTGTGCGCAGGTAAGCATTACCCGGGTACTAGACAAAGCATAATGAGATGCACTAATATTTCTGCCTGCAAAAAATAAATTAACGACATTTTTTGAATACAGTGATCTAAGTGGAATATTATGAGGACCTCGAAGGTATTGATGCGTGCTTGGATTTATTTTATCGTGGAAACCACCTGCAGGATGATGGTCAAAACCCCAACCACCGTAAGCAACAGCATCCTCGAAATGAATTTGTTCACTGATATCTCCCATTGTAAGAACATGATCTCCTAAAAATCGGCGTGATTCTCTTTTACCAGGGACTGCACCCAGCCAGTCAAGTTCATAGGTACTTAGTTTTTCCGCCAATGGAGATCGATTTTTTAAATAATCCCAAACCGCAATGGTAATCTTTTGAACCTCGTCTTTAATCAGCATGGTATCATGAACGGTATCAAGCTCTCCACCCCATTCCAGCCACCAAAAACCACCAGTATCGGGAAAAAAATGTTCATTTACTGGTCTATAAGGCCCAAAATCTGCTTCATTAAGTTCGAAATCTATCCATTTTGGTTTTTTAAAAGGAATTGGTCTTCCTGTATCTCTGGCTTTTAATTGTAAACTCAGTCCCATCGTTTCCATTTTGCTTTCTTCCGGGCAAAATGGTTCGTTATATTCACTTGCAGCTTCTATACCATATTTAAAAAATGCACCTGCATCTGATCCAACAATACCATCTCCGGAACAATCTGCAAAATAAGGCGCTTCAAAGATATGCCAGGTTTCCGCCATGGCACAATATGCTTTTACAGAAACCACTTTA
>JBILDL010000453.1:0-2743 GCA_044352635.1 Saprospiraceae bacterium
AAAATCCACCATTTGTAGCTCTTACCGTGCCATAAGCGGTTTCTACACTGGTATGTAAAAACACCCCTTCCCCCGTATAAATGGCACCCGAAGGATCCGCACAAAAAGCACTGCTATTATGGTGGGTATCATGATCATCGAAACCACTCAGGATAATTTCTTCCTTATCGGCTTTATCATCTCCATTAGTATCGGTGAATAATTTCAAATTAGTACCTTGAGAAACATAAACCCCTTCCGGAGCAAATTCAAATCCAAGGGGAAGGTGTAAACCGTCAACAAATACTGTTTGTTTGTCCGCCTTACCATCATTATTGGTATCTTCAAGGATAATTAATTTATCATCTGGTTTAGAATCCCCTGGTTTATAATGGGGATAACTGGGCATAGTAGCTACCCAAAGTCTGCCTTTATTGTCAAAAGACATTTGCACTGGATTAGCTAAGTCTTTAAATTCTACTTCTGAGGCAAAAAGGTCAATTTTATATCCTTCCGGAACTTTTAATTTAGCTAAGGCATCGGCACCATAGAGATATTTGAGGCTTCCATTTTGTTCAGGATTAAAATTGGTTTTAATCTCAGGGAGGCTGCGCGTATTTTTATCCGCTTCCTTCAAATTTGTTTTCTCTCCCTTCTGAGCTGCGAGCCAGATGGCTTTATCCCTGATAGTAAGCATCTGTCTGATTTTTTCCAATTCAGCCGGATAATTATCCGGTCCAAAGGGATCATACCTTCTGCCATAAACATGAACGCCATTTGGAATTTTATAATCATTGTGCCACAGCCAGTTCTTCTCCATCACCATTTCGTGGATTAACGATCTGTTTGCCTCTGCTTTTGTAGGGGCAGAACCAAAGATTTCGTCTGATAAATAGACAGCCAATTTTTTATACCCATCACCATTTAGTTGCATCCCATCGATAGTCAAAGGTTTATCGGTATCTGCATACCATTTTTTTGATGGCGTAAAGGCATCCACAAAAGTCACTTTATTTTTATCAGCCACTTCCTTCATGGCCTGAGTATATAACCAGATATTTTCATTTTGACTATCCCCTTTTGGCACATCCATCAAGTGAGTTATATCCTGATATGCTGTTGGAGAAACGATAACCAACTGCGGAGCTGAGGCGCCATTATATTTTTGACTGAGTGTATGCTGAATGAAAGCATTCAATTCATTCTTGTAATTTTCCAGATTTTCCTTACCATCAAAAGATTCGCTAAAGCCAAAAAAGGCAATAATGATATCTGTTTTTAAATTAGTCAGCCACTGATCGGGACTATCGAAATGCCCTTCACTGTCTGATTTTTTAGCAAATTCAGATTGGAATTTTTCAGCACCCGGAAAAGCCCATGGAAGATTTCTTGAGGCATGCGGTCTAAAGCCTGGCGTATCCCCACCGTCACACATATTTCTGATAATAAGTGATTTTTCTGGATACCGGACATACATTTCCGTTTCAAAATGACCATAATTCATCATTCTGGAACCCAAATTTCCACCAATCAGAGAAATATGGGCACCATTTGGAATATCTATTGTATCATCCTCAAAAAAGTTAATCAAGGAGACGAACAAAAGGAAGATAAAAATAAATGAATAAAAAGACTTATTTTGGTTAAACATGATATGTTTATTTAGTAATAATTTTGCAAAATGTGTTCATTAATCATTGACCATTCCACGGTAAGGGACATTGATATCGAGCTTACCTTTCCATTTTTTTGGAATTTTTAATCCTAATTCCCAATGAATGGCATTGACTAATAAACGTTGAAAAGATTCGACGGAAAAATCTTCAGGATGTCCCATCGTAGTGGTGAAAATCTTTGACCCGAAGGAATTCGTTCCCACCCAGGCGACAGGATTTTCTATAGCCTCTTTATCAGCATCCACTGCTTTGCCCATCAACAACCATTCAGAACCTTTCACTGGATAATCGGGTAAAACCTTGTAAAGCCATGATCTGACATGAAAATTAGGTTCAACACCGGTTAAAATCGGATGATTTTTAGCTTTTTCAATGACTGAAACATCTGTGGAACTTTGGTGACCATAATGGGTATGCTTTGCTTTTCCTCCCCAGCCTGGAGGTGAATTCAGGGCAAATTCACCGAAGGCATTCCATTTTTCAGAAGGGTGATTTTTAGGAAAATTAAAAGCATGTGTAGTGGTACGAAAGCCCATGACCGGCTTACCTGTTTTCAGATATTCTTCGATAAGGGCCAGTTGCTCGGGAACTAACTGCCTCCATCGCAGATAAAAAACGGCCAAATCTGCATTTTTAAGTGCCTCCAATCCAGGGATATCCTTTTCGCCATTTTGATTTGGAAAAGAAGTCAGGACTTTGGTTTGAAAATGATATGTTTTTTCAAGTTCAGCGGCAAGTAAAGGCAAGGTTTGCTCTCCTCCATATTCGTGATCACCGGTTACAAAAACAATCAGCGGTTTTTTTTGAGCGTCCACCGCAGCCATAAACAAAGAAAAAGCCAGTAGAAGAAATATCCCCTTTTTCATACATAAGTTTTTAGGTAAAAGTTAAGAGAATAAATCTCCCAATTATTACCCAAAATAGCGAAATTTTCATTAAAAGAGATAAATAATTTGCATAAATCATTCCCAAAGATTGATTCAAAGAATAAAAAGGAGGTCCTTACAAAATTTACTTTTTTTTATCCTTACGTTGTGAACCATAGAACAATACTCACCGAAAAAACATTTAATTATACATGCTTATAA
>JBILDL010000455.1:0-2738 GCA_044352635.1 Saprospiraceae bacterium
TAGAAAAAGTCAGATCCGACATTGAAAAAACAGCTGTAATAATAAATTGATTTATACCGTTTTTTTTTCAGGTTTTTATCCTAGGAATCTATTTTTTACCTATATTTGCGCACGTTTTAAAAAAAAAGTTCTTTTGACATGAAGGATTTAGTTCCCTATGACATTCGCCTGAAAGGCCTTAAAGATGGGGTACATACATTTGATTTCACCATCGAGAGTGATTTTCTTCCTTTTTTTGAAAATGCACCTGATGATGTTGTCACTGGAAGTGTTAGGGTATTGTTAGAAAAAAGGGTTGGGCTGATTATTATGCAGTTTAACCTTAATGCTGAGTTGCACGCACCTTGCGATCGCTGTTTAGCGGATATTAAAATACCTTTGCAAGGTGATTATAAGTTGTTGATAAAATCAATGGAGCATCCAGAGGAGATAGAAAACGAAGATGTTATAGTTCTTCATCCCGAAACGCCTGTATGGAATGCAGCTCCCGTGATTTATGAAAATATTTTACTGGCTATACCAGTAATTAAAAGATATGATTGTGAAAGCGATTTAAATCCTCCTTGTGATATGGAAATGATTAAAATTCTTTCACAGGGAATAGTTGACGAAACTCCTGAAGATGAAAATTTTTCCCCTTGGAAAATACTTCAAAATTGGGATAATAAAAAAAATTCTTAATTCCTGTTATTATTAAGATAACAGATAAACGTTGAAAAATGGCACATCCAAAGAGTAGAATTTCAAAGCAACGTAAACACAAGCGTCGTACGCACTACAAAGCAGAAATTCCAACCCTTTCTACCTGTTCAGTAACAGGAGAAACCCATCTACGTCACCGCGCTTACACTGATGTAACTGGTAATCTTTATTATAGAGGTCGTTTATTTAGTGCTTCTGCAACAGAAGAATAAATAGTATCGTCTTCCTATTGAAAAACTGTTTCTATGAGTAAAACTATAGTAACAAGTAAAAATGCCCCCGCACCCATCGGTCCTTATAATCAGGCTGTTTGGTACGGGGATGTTTTATTTGTGTCCGGGCAGATTGCCTTAGATCCGGTAACGGGTGAATTAGTACTTGATTCTATTGAAATTGAAACAGACAGGGTGTTAAAGAACCTTGAGGGTATTCTGCACACCGCAGGATTAACCTTTGAAAATGTGCTTAAATGTTCTGTTTTTGTTACCGATATGAACGATTTCTCAAAAATAAATGCCGTTTACGGTAAGTATTTTAAAGAAGAAACGGCTCCCGCCAGAGAATTGGTGCAAGTCGCAGCGCTACCGCGTTTTGTTCATGTGGAGATTTCACTCATTGCGGGTAGATAATAATTATCTATTCGTTTCTTTTTTATTGTCTTAATTCTTATTGTGGCTACAAAAACAGTCCTTTCTTGTATCCAGCCTACGGGTGATATGCACTTCGGAAATTATTTCGGAGCTGTAAAAAATTGGGTAGATATTCAACAAAAATATGATTGTTTCTATGGCGTTGTAGATTATCATGCTATGACCATGCCCTACAATCCAAAACAGCTTCAGGAAAATACCTGGGAGCTTATTTTTAATCTGATAGCTGCTGGTGTTAAAACGGAGAATCTTTTCGTACAATCTCTCGTCCCTGAACATGCAGAATTATCCTGGATTTTAAACTGTTTTGCTTCTTACGGACAACTTACCCGAATGACGCAGTTCAAAGATAAAACCCAGCAAGTAGAGGAGGGAAATGCCGACGGCTTTATTTCAGCGGGTTTATTAGATTATCCTGTTTTGCAGGCTGCTGATATACTAATATACAAAGCTGATTTCGTCCCTGTTGGAAAAGATCAGGAACAACATCTGGAACTTACCAGAAATATAGCCCAGCGTTTTAATAATCAGGTTGGGGAAGAATATTTTGTGTTGCCCGAGCCTTTATTTACGGAAACCCCCAAGGTGATGTCTCCTGCAGACCCTATGAAAAAAATGAGTAAGAGTGCGGGGGAAAAGCACTATATTCCTGTTTTCAGTACACCGGAGAAAATTAAAAAACAGATTCGATCGGCTGTTACCGATACGGGTGATACGCCGTCCGGAGAAATGTCACAAGGTTTGATTAACTTATTTGAACTGTTAAAAGCAGCAAATAAAATGGAACAGCACCATTCCTTAATGTCTGATTATCATTCAGGTGTATTAAAATATGTCCATCTTAAGGACACGGTTGCAGAGGCCTTAACAGAAATAAGTGTCGCAATGGTTGATCGTCGACAACAACTGAATGAAAATAAAGAGGAGGTAAAGGAAATAATTAGAAATTCCTCCGCTGACATTAGAAAAGTGGCTCAAAAGACAATGAACGAAGTAAAATCCTTAGCGGGACTCATGAACGTTAAAATATAACGCTGAAACCATGAAAATAATTTGTATCGGACGTAATTATGGCGCTCATGCCAAGGAACTTCAAAATGCTGTTCCTGATGAGCCTATTGTTTTTATGAAGCCACCAACGGCTCTATTAATAAACAATAAGCCTCTTTATTATCCTTCTTTTACAAATGATTTGCACTATGAGGTGGAGGTAATTATTAAAATCGGTAAAAATGGAAGACACATTGAACCTCAATTTGCTTCTGATTATATTGAGGAAATTGGGTTAGGTATCGATTTTACAGCCCGGGATATCCAGGCTAAACAAAAAGCGAAAGGATTGCCTTGGGAAATTGCCAAAGCATTTGATCATTCAGCTGTGTTAGG
>JBILDL010000454.1:0-2738 GCA_044352635.1 Saprospiraceae bacterium
GATTATTATTAGGTTTTTCTTCCGCTAATGCTGCAGCCTCAACCTTAGGTTTAAATGAAGCCTTGTCCTTTAATCCCTTTATTTTGATATCTCCCGACGGTTCCATTACCATTTATTCGCCAAATCCTGAAGTGGGTCAGGGCGTTAAGACGGCTATGCCCATGATTGTCGCGGAAGAGTTAGACGCTGACTGGTCAAAGGTTAAAGTAGAACAGGCTCCTTTAGACGGTAAAAAATATCAACGTCAGGTAGCTGGAGGAAGTGGCTCGTTGAAGGCTTCCTGGGCAACGTTGCGTCAGGCAGGAGCTACCGTAAGAATGATGATGCTGGCCGCAGCAGCACAGAAGTGGCAGATTTCAGTAGATAGCCTGAGAACTGAAAATAGCCAGGTGCTGGGAAATAATCAAAAGGCTTCCTATGCCGAACTAGCTGCCGAAGCGGTGAAACAAGCAGTACCAACCAAGGTAATACTCAAAAAACCAAGTGAATTTAGACTTTTAGGCAAATCTATTGCCAATGTAGATAATAAAGATATTTTTACAGGAAAAGCCATTTATGGTATTGATCTCAAAAAGCCGGGAATGAAATACGCGGTGGTCGCAAGGCCTCCCGGGTTTGGTCAAATACCTGATAAAATAAACGATGCCGCTGCAAAGGCTATCCCCGGCGTTTTCGGCGTTTACCCTTTTGATGACAAAATTGCTATCGTCGCCAATGATACCTGGACAGCCTTAAAAGCCCGCAAGGCACTTGATGTTTCCTGGACTCAAAAGACGGCGGCGGAAAATACAGGCCAGCACGATAAATGGTTGACCGACCTGTTAGCTCAAAAGCCGGCTAAGGCATTTCGGGCAGATGGGGATGCAGAAACCGCTTTCAGTCAGGCTGATAAAATCATTGAAGCGTCCTTTAGCTGCCCTTTTTTACCTCATAATGCCATGGAGCCTATGAACTTCTATGCAGATGTAAAGGAAGGTTCAGCGGAATTAATAGGGCCTTCACAAACACCTCAGCGTTCTCAAACAAAAGTAGCTGAAATATTAGGAATTCCCGTTGAGGCCGTTACCGTACAAATGACCAGAATGGGCGGTGGTTTCGGTAGAAGGTTAAGTTCAGATTTTGCAGAGGAAGCTGCAAAAATTTCCCGTTTAGCTAAAAGCCCGGTGAAAGTTCAATGGACGAGAGAAGACGATATGGCGGGTGGGGTTTACAGACCAGCCTGTAAATATACTTATCGCGCCGCTATTGATAAAAATGGTGACTTTTTAGGCTTTCACGTTAGAGGCGCTGGCCTAAATGTAGGCAATCCTACCCGCGAAAATAATTTCCCCGCCGGAGCCATTCAGCATCTATTAATTGAAGGTCATAACAAAGAATCCAATGTTACTACGGGACCCTGGCGTGCACCCGTTCATAATTTTGTGGCTTTTGCCGAACAATGTTTCCTCGATGAAGTTGCCCTTGAACTCAAAAAAGATCCGATTGACTTTAGAATGAATCTGTTGGATAAAGCTGCCTCAAATCCAGTAGGTAAGTTAGATTATGATGTAAACAGGTTTAAAAAAACCATTCAATTAGTTCGTTCGGTTTCTGGTTGGGATAAGAAAAAAGAGGGCGTTTTTATGGGTTTTAGTGCTTATTTCTCATTTAGCTCTTACGTAGCCATGGTCGCTGAGGTGGTCTTGGAAAATAATAAACCAGTAATAAAAAAGGTGTATTGTGCCGCCGATTGTGGTATCATAGTGAATAGAAGTGGTGCAGAGAATCAGATTGTTGGTGGTATTATCGACGGATTGGGGCATGCCCAATTTGGAAATATCGACATAAAGGAGGGGAAGTCCCAACAATCAAATTTCGATACTTACAGAATGATAAAGATAAATGAATCTTTTCCAGTGGAAGTTCATTTTGTGGAAAACGAAATAGATCCGACTGGATTGGGTGAGCCAGCTTTACCTCCTGCCGCTGCAGCCGTGGCAAATGCCTTTTTTGCAGCTACAGGAACCAGATTATACAATCAGCCTTTTACAGAGGCTAAAAAGAATTTAGGATGATTTCCTATTCCTCGGGTGAAACAGATTTAAAGTTTCTCTAAGGTAGCTGTTATCCAAATGGGTATATATTTCCGTAGTTAAGATGGACTCGTGTCCAAGCATTTCCTGGATAGCCCTTAAATCAGCTCCCCCCTCGAGTAAATGAGTGGCAAAAGAATGACGAAAAGTGTGTGGGCTTATCAACAATGATAGCCCCGCCTTTTCGGCTAAATCTTTTACTATTTGGTATATAAATATTCTGGTCAGTCGTTTTCCCCGCCTATTTAAAAATAAAATATCAGTTTCTGAAGCAGAAATCTTAGGTAAGTGGTTTCGCCAGGTAGTTAAGTAGTCTTGTATGTAACTAATAGCGTCTTCTCCAATAGGGACAATGCGCTCCTTGTCGCCCTTTCCGATGACCCGCAAAAATCCTTCGTTTGGAAAATAATTACTAATTCTTGCGTCACACAATTCACTGACCCTTAATCCTGAAGCATATAAAGTTTCTAAAATAGCTCTGTTTCTGGTGCCTGTCGGTTCACTTAGATCAATTTGCTGAAAAAGTTTTTCAATGTCTGTGAAAGATATAACCTGTGGAATTTTCCTGTAGATTTTTGGACTTTCAATTAAATCAGTTGGATTTGATTTGATTTTGTCTTCTAAAAGTAACCAGGCATAGAAGGTCTTTAAAGCGGAGGTAATCCT
>JBILDL010000456.1:0-2734 GCA_044352635.1 Saprospiraceae bacterium
ATGTGATTTTTAATACAAAAAAATACTATGTTTATAAGAAAGCAACTATTGGAAGGTTCGGGGAGGGAAAGTCTTTTTCTTTGGGGCGCTCGTCAAACAGGAAAAAGTACTTTATTAAAATAATCAAAGGTATCAGAAAGAGCCCTCACAATTTCGCGAAGTAATTATCGCCAATACTACTTCTAGTATTGTTATAGTAGATGAAATTCAAAAAATACCTGAATTACTGGATGAAGTACATTGGCTTATAGAAAATCATCAAGTGAGGTTTATATTAAGTGGTTCAAGTCCAAGGAAAATACTCAGATCAAACGCTAATCTTTTGGGCGGTAGAGCACTAAGGTACGAACTTTACCCTCTAATTCAATCCGAAATTCCGGAATTCAACTTGTTGAAAGCACTTAATAATGGATTATTACCAAGGCACTATTTGGCTGAAAAACCAAAAAAATTAATTGAAGCCTACATAGGAAGTTATCTAAGAGACGAGATTATTTCGGAAGCAAAAATCCGAAATATCAATGCCTTTAACCTGTTTTTAGAAGCGGTAGCTTTTTCTAATGGTGAAATAGTAAATTATACCAACATTGCAACTGAATGTGGTGTAAGCTCGGTCACCGTTAAGGAGTATTTTCAAATTTTGGAAGACACTTTGATTGGTCGTTTTGTCCCATCATTTCAAAAGAAACCTAAACGCAGGGTAATCTTAGCGCCAAAATTTTACTATTTTGATATTGGTATAGCTAACTTTTTGCTTAAAAGAGGCAGTATAGAATTTGGAAGCGAAGCTTTCGGAAGTGCTTTTGAACATTTTATTTACCAAGAACTTTATGCCCATAGTAGTTATTCGGATCTTAATTATTCCATTTCCTATTGGCGAACCACCTCGCAAATTGAGGTTGATTTTATTTTGGGAAATCATGAGGTAGCCATTGAAGTAAAGGGAACAAATAATGTACAATCACGTCATTTAAAAGGATTGAAAAGTTTTTCGGAAGAGTATAAAGTAAAAAAATTAATTGTTGTAAGTAATGATCCAATGGAAAGAAGTATTGGAGATATTGCCGTTTTACCATGGAATCAATTTTTAAAAAAATTATGGGCTGGAGAAATTATTTAAATGAACTATTGGAATAATAAAAATGAACCAATCAAAACTGCACCCAAGAAGCCTTTGATACCCATTTGGCCGCGCCTTTGGGACCTAACGCAAGTGGTTTTGAGCAAGACTTAGTACAGTATTTGGGTAATGACGTTCAGGTTGGTGCGCTAAGTTCAGGAACAGCTGCTATAAGTATTTTATGCGCTACATCAAGGTATCAGGTGAGCAGTTTGCAGACAAGCTGGAACAAATACGGTTAGGGAACCTAATCATGTAAATCCTGATTCAAAATTATTACAGGAAACATTCCCAGAAAACAAGCACCTCCCCAATCTCCGATGGAAATTACGGAACAGCAGCCATTGGTTTGAATCAGGATTTACAGGATTTATGATAACGTCGTTGGTTTGAGTGGGAAGATTGTTATTAAACGCTACTTTCATTTACTGGCTTTTCGCCGATGCGTTACGCATCGGCGAAAAGAAGGGTATAAAGTACCCAATCTACGAATGACCATTAAACCCAAACCGAAGACGTCCTTTGTAATCCTCGAAATCCTGTAAATCCTGATTCAAAACTAATAGGTTCAGGAAACATTCCCCCAAAGTACCCATCTCTTCATCCTAACCGAAGATTAACTCCCCAGTATTTGTAAGGGTAATTAGCTAAGGTTTGCAGTCATAACTTTTTTTGTAAACCAGTAGTTCTTCCGCTAATCCCATATTTGATTCTTTATCATGAGAAAACTACTGAGGGGGGTTGGGGGGAATTCCCCCCACCCCCCCTCTTTCCTGCCGCCCGCATTTGCTCACCAACAAATAGACAAATGATTAATTCTTGAGGCAACGAACGGAGGCACCGACCGACTTATTGCTGCTGAGCCTGGTCACATCGCCATCGTTGGTGGCTAGGCGGCGGCTATAGGCGTTGTTGGAGCTACTGCTGTCTTCGGCAGCACTCCAGAAGAAAGCGTTGTTTCTAATACTGGCGAAACTACCAAAGCTACTACGAGAACCACCTGGGAGAGCGGAAAAGCCGCTTGAATTAGTTCCTATGTCTGTGAACCATAAGGCATTCATTTCTTTCATTGCATTGCCTGCCGTTGTGCCAAGATGATTAGTCAGAGTAAACCAATCCGTGTCAGTAGGAACGCGCCAGCCTAAGGGGCAAATCTTTAAAGTATCAGTACTTGCAATTACTCCAGTTCTAAATATACCTTTTACAGCATACCAATTGTATAAATATCCGTAATTTGAAAGATTGGAGGAGGGGGTTGTTACGCTATCGTGAGCATAAAGGGTATATGCACCGTAATTAAATCCCGCACCAGCCCATGTTTGACTAGCAGTGCCTGCAGAGCCCCCTGATTTATCAAACCTGATTTCTGTACCATCACTATATCTTCTGACTCTTAAATTTTCCTTTGTCCAGCACTGGGTTCCAATCGAAACCGTGGGATAGGAATAGCCATCAATGGTAACAGAAGAAACTGATCCACAAGCAGTAGACACCGTAATAGTGCCTGTCGCATTCACAGAACTACAACTTGTTCCCGTTAGTGGTATCGTATAATTAAAAGTTCCAGTAACAGATGGTGTGCCACTAATTGTAATCGTATTGCTTGACCAGGCA
>JBILDL010000457.1:0-2731 GCA_044352635.1 Saprospiraceae bacterium
CACGTATAATTATGGACAACTGTCAACCATTATTAAAAATGGTGAATGGTTTGGAGGTGGTTTTGGCAAGGATATCACAGCCCTGGTTCGTATGCGCATCAGAGAAAAATCCACGCCGGTAAATGTTATTAAAAGTGAATCGGTTGGGATGGAAATTTTCCCAAATCCTGCTCAGGACGATTTCTTTGTTAAAATAAATGCCGTAGAACCCGCAGATTTTGAAAGTTATGCCCTGTTTGATGTTCAGGGTAAAAAGGTTTGGGAAGAAAAAATAGTCCTTACTGGTAATGTTTTCTTTAGGATAAATGCAAACCTTCCCGATGGGAGTTACCTCGTTCAATGTAAAACCAAAAAAGGGATTATCACGGGTAAAGTGCAAATAGTCAATTAATACGATGAATTAAAAGGGAGACAAAACTGTTCGTTTGTCTCCCTTTTTTATTGAATCAAGCCTATTGAGGGGTTAAATTTCTATCCTAATTTCGTCAAGGCCTCCATTAATCCTTTGAGCTTTGTTTGTCCATCAGCTAATTTCTGCCTTTCTTTATTAACTATATCTGCAGGAGCGCTATTGGCAAACTTTTCATTGGATAGCTTATTCTCCACCGAAGAGATAAATTTCTGGTAATATTCAATCTCTTTTACCAATCTACCTTTTTCCTCTTCTACATTAATGGTCGTATTAATCACCAGATAGAATTTATCATTACCACCAAGGAAAGTGACCGTATTGGGTATTTCTTCCTCCGTTAAGGAAACCTCGTTTAACACGCTGGTCTTACAGAGCGCTTCTTTTATCCCTTTTCTATGTAACCATTGACTTGTTAAAAGGGATTGTTGAAGGTAAAGAGTTAGTTCTTCCTTCATTTTAATCTGATGGTTATTCCTGATTTCACGAACGGAGGTAGTAACTAGTTTTAGTAAATCTACATCTGCAATAAGTAACTTATCGTATTCGTTTACGGTCGGCCATACACTTACTACACAGTCTTCACCTTCCGCTCTCTGTTTTAATTGATGCCATATTTCCTCCGTCACAAAGGGCATAAAAGGGTGTAAAATGGTCATTAATTTTTCAAAATGAGCTATGGCCTGTTCAAGTACCTTTTTCTGAATTGGTTCGCCATAAGCGGGCTTTATGAGCTCCAGGTACCAGGAACAAAAATCATCCCATATTAACTTATATACCGTTATGAGCGCTTCACTTAAACGATAAGAATTAAACTGATCTTGAAGTAAAACGAGGGTTTGGTTAATTCTCGCATCTAACCATTGGTTGGCAAGCTCGGCAATGGCATGATCCCCATCATTCTTTTCAATCTCAGTGACTTCCCAACCTTGTAATAAACGTAAAGCATTCCATAGTTTATTACAGAAATTTCTTCCCTGTTCACAGAGCTTACTTTCATTTAATACTTCTTGTGTTTTGGGGTCGAAAGGCGCATCAAAAATAATATCATTACCTGCGGCAGCGGAAGACAAGACACCAAAACGAACGCCGTCGGCACCATACGTGTCAATGAGCGCTAAAGCATCAGGAGAATTACCCAATGATTTAGACATTTTTCTTCGTTTATTATCCCTAACCATTCCCGTATAATAAACGGCTTTAAATGGCATAGCCCCTTTTTCTTTTATTTTGACAGCATCGAGCAATTCCGGTGAAAATTCATAACCGGACATAATCATTCTTGCCACCCAAAAAAACATGATATCCCAACCGGTTACTAAAACTTGTGTAGGATAATAATAAGCTATTTCTTTTGGATCTTTGAATCCGTCAAAAACAGAAATGGGCCAAAGCCATGAAGAGAACCAGGTATCAACAACATCTTCGTCCTGCTTTAAATCGGCCATAGTCAATGAGGCATTCCCTGTTTTTTCTATCGCTTGCTTT
Source organism: Saprospiraceae bacterium (assembly GCA_044352635.1). Taxonomy (GTDB): domain Bacteria; phylum Bacteroidota; class Bacteroidia; order Chitinophagales; family Saprospiraceae; genus BJGN01. The sequence continues at coordinate 1,898 of JBILDL010000457.1, forward strand.
AATGCGTCGTCAGCTGTTTTAGCCACAAAAACCTGTTGATTTTCGTCTTCCACTTCCGTTTTTAGAAACCACGCAGGAATTCGTTGTCCCCACCATAATTGTCTGCTGATGCACCAGTCTCTAATGTTGTCCTCTTGCAGCCAGCTTTGATACATATTAAACATGGACTCGGGGTAAAATTTCACTTCACCACTTTTCACAGCCTCAAGAGCTGTTTTTGCAAAGGGTTTCATGTCAACATACCATTGTAAACTGAGTCTTGGCTCAACAACGGCATCGGTTCTTTCACTATGTCCAATACTTGTTCTATAATCCTCTATTTTCTCTAAAGCGCCAGCTTCTTCTAATAACTTCTTTATATTTTTTCTGGCCTCAAAGCGATCCTGACCGACCAGAATGGTAGCCTTTTCATTTAATTTACCGTTTGGGGTCAAAATATCTATGACGGGTAATTTATGTTTTTTACCAATTTCATAATCATTTTGATCGTGTGCCGGAGTTATTTTTAAAGCGCCGGTACCAAATGCGATATCAACATAAGCATCAGCGATGATTGGTATTTCCCGGTTAATTAGGGGTACAAAGACCGATTTGCCAATAAATGACTGGTATCTTTCGTCTTGAGGATGGACAGCAATGGCTACATCCGCCATAATGGTTTCGGGTCTTTGTGTAGCGATGGTAATAAAAAGATCTGGATTATCGGTTCGATAGTATTTCAAATGAAATAACCTGGCATTTTCTTCTTTGTAAATGACCTCCTCATTGGATAAAACAGTTAGCGCCTCAGGATCCCATTGGGTCATTCTTAAACCACGGTAAATTCTACCTTTC
>JBILDL010000458.1:0-2728 GCA_044352635.1 Saprospiraceae bacterium
CACTGGTTCCGATGACATTTGTTAGGGGTAAATTAACTTTTACTTTAGCATCGCAATTTCCTACATTTATTTGAAAATCTCTTCTTAGGGTATGGTACAAAATGCCATTCCGATAGCGTTTTACCTCAATCCCCAGCACAAACTGCCCTGTTAAAGCTGGTTTTCCCTGAATGAGTCCCGTATTGGGATGTATGGTAAGGATACTATTTAACCCCAGGGGCTTTGCGCTCGTGAAAGTTGGCCCAACATACTGAACCTCATTGTAAGGGGGAGGGAGATCCGGATCGGGGGCTATTCCGTTGGCACTTCTAGCATTATTATTGTCGGGCCCACCGCCGGTGGTTGGATTAGCCAGCGAATAAACTAAACTGTCGCCACTGATAGAAGTGACCGACTGGTCAAAATCAAAAGACTGTCCTGCACAAAGAACGACAGGAGGGAAGTTTAAAAATTCCGGACTGTCTAATTTTGCTTTTTGAGCCGCAGAACTTATTTCAACAGAAAACGTCGCTCCGGTTAGTGCTGGATCGACAATATTCGAAATAGAAATATTCCGGCAACATCTCTGATAACTAATTACATAAGCGGCATCAATAATGGGTAAATCGGTTTCCAATTCATAAATTCCCTCTTCAACGCATACATTAGGAGGTACTTTTAAGCATTCATTTCCCGGATTTGGATTTATTTTTACAACACGTGGCTGTGGGAAAATAAGTGTTCTTACTGGAATATTTCGTTGATCCAGGCGGTAAATAGTAGCATTAGCAGCAACAGTCCCCGGAGATGAATCAAAATTTGCCCCTGATCCCTGACAATCCCTATATATTTTTAACGTAAATTTGTATCGCCAACTATTAGAAAGAGGGTCATTGTTCGTATAACGCAATATTTTGTAGCTCATTACCCCGCCAATGATGTGTTCAGCAAAAAGAGGGGTAGTGAAAATATAAAACATTAAAAACAAGAAACTCCTATTCAGCGTTAATAGGATTAATTTTGACTTTAACTTAGTTGTAAAATTTAACATGGTTCAAATAAATAGTATTGATTTTCAAAATATTGATCCTAAAATCTTGGCTGCAGCATCAGCTTTGAAGGAAGGAAAGATCGTATTAATTCAAACGCAAACGTTGTGGTCCTTAATATGTTTACTCGACGATGAGAAATCTATAGAACGTTTACTATCATTTAAACGCGATAACTTTCATTTTAATTATGAATGCCTGGTCGATTCCATAGAACTATTTAAGCATTATGTGCCTGATTTATCCCCCCGGGTAGAAACCTTACTTTCTTTTCATTCCCGTCCCCTCAGTATTTTATTGGCCTCGGATCATTTACCTGAACATATAGGAAATTTATCTTCAAAAATAGCTTTTAGGTTGGATAATTCTGTGGGAATAAGTACCATTATCCAACTGGTAAACCAGGGGCTTTGGGCTACCTCTGCATTTATCGGCGCTGAAATAAAATCCAACGCATTTGATTCAATAAATGAAAGTGCCAAAGCCCTTGCTGATGAAATCGTTGATTTGAAAAATAGTAAAAATATTACCGAAGAAGAAGCTGTTTTGGTGGAATTAGACGAAGAGGATAATCTGGAGTTTCTAAGGGAATAAGTGAGTAGTCAGTTAATTTCCTCGAAGATTCCTTCTTTTTTGTTTTTACGGACGTTATCCCATTTAAAATATCGCCCATTCATCGCAATATAAACTCCTGTCGGGAGAGTTTGTACAAAAGCAAAAGCGGTACCTAAGTTAAAAAAACCGTCAGAACTACTAAAAGTATAGGGAACCATTGCACCAACCAGCACAATGGTTTTGTCCTTTACAAGCTGGGCAATGACGCTGGCTGTTTCAACCATGGTATCTGTGCCATGAGTAATCACAATATTTTTTTCAGGAGTCGAAATACAGTGTTGCGCAATTGTATGTCTGTCAGCATCGGTCATATCAAGGCTATCCATCATCATCAGGGTAGTCCAATCAACGGGAACTTGAAACCGACCTCTTGTCAGCATTTCCGGTAAATGAGAATCTTTGAAATGAAGGGAACCGTCGAGTTCGTTATATTCCTTATCAAAAGTTCCACCTGTAACAAAAATTTTAACAGTCATGAGGTACGGTAAAGTGAATAAAATTAGATGTATATTAAAAAAGTTTACCGTAATTAAGCTGGAAAAACCTCAATGACCATGGCAGACGCACCTCCTCCTCCGTTACAAATGGCAGCGAGACCATAGCCACCTCCATTTTGTTGTAGGGTATGGATTAGGGTCACTAAAATACGGGAACCAGAGGAACCTAATGGATGTCCCATAGAAACACCACCGCCCCGAACGTTTAATTTATCGGAAGGGATAGAAAAAGTTTTAGCAAAAACCAGGGGAACGATGGCAAAAGCTTCATTTACCTCGACAAAAGAAATATCCTCCCAGGTTAATCCCGCCTTATTCAGCGCAAGCGGGGCTGCTTTAACTGGGGCTATGGTAAACCATTTAGGCGCCACCTCTGCATCGGCGAAAGAAACAATTCTACCTATGGGTTTAATGCCTGATTTTTCACCAGCCTCTTTTGAACCGAGTAACAATGCAGAAGCGCCGTCGTTTAAGGTACTAGCATTGGCTGCAGTTATAGTTCCTGTGGGAGAAAAGGCGGGTTTAAGAGAAGGGATTTTAGAGAAATCTACCTTTTTGAATTCCTCATCTTCCTTAATCACTAGATCA
>JBILDL010000459.1:0-2714 GCA_044352635.1 Saprospiraceae bacterium
TTTTTTGCCTATTCCTTTGAAAAATTGGCGGGACTCTTTTACTTATGGTGGAAAAAGGGAATTCTTATAACTCAAATAATACCTTTTTATTGGTGGTTATTTTATTCAATACTTTTAATAGCCAGTTATTTTATTAGCGGTTAATGCTGTATATTTGGCCACATTTTAAAATAAAAATATTGTTATGTCAAGGATAATGATTATTGGAGCTGGCGGAGTTGGAAGGGTAGTTGCCTTTAAATGTGCTCAGGACCCAGCGGTTTTTTCTGAAATTTTACTAGCCAGTAGAACCGTTTCTAAGTGCGATCGTATTGCTGACGATATTAAAATACAGCTTGGTTATAATGCGATGTCAACAGCAAAGGTCGATGCAGATAATGTTCCGGAACTGGTTCAATTGATTAATCATTTCAAACCTAAGTTGATTATCAATGTAGCATTACCTTATCAGGATTTAACCATCATGGAGGCTTGTTTACAAACGGGCGTTCATTATCTTGACACAGCAAATTATGAACCTAAAGATGAAGCTAAATTTGAATATAGCTGGCAGTGGGCATACAGAGAGAGGTTTAAAGAGGCTAATTTAACAGCTATTTTAGGATGCGGTTTTGACCCAGGCGTTACCGGTGTTTTTACAGCTTATGCTGCAAAACATTATTTCGATGAAATGATCTATTTAGATATCATTGACGCAAACGCCGGAAGTCATGGTAAAGCTTTTGCCACAAATTTTAATCCTGAAATTAATATTCGGGAAGTAACCCAAAAGGGTAAATATTGGGAAAATGGTGATTGGGTCATGACAGAGCCCCATGAGATTAGAATGGATATTGATTATCCTAATATTGGTCCAAAATCTTCATATCTTATTTATCACGAGGAACTTGAATCCTTAGTTCAAAATTTCCCAACCTTAAAAAGAGCTAGATTTTGGATGACCTTCAGCGAGGAATATTTAACCCATTTACGGGTCATTCAAAATATTGGAATGGCTAATATTGAACCTGTTATGTTTCAAGGTAGAGAAATAATTCCTTTGGAGTTTCTAAAAGCTGTTTTGCCTGATCCTGGTGAGTTGGGTGAAAATTATACAGGTCAAACAAGTATTGGCGTTAGAATAAGAGGTAAAAAAGACGGTAACTGGGTAAATTATTACATTTGGAATAATTGCCAGCATGCCGATGCTTATAAAGAAACTGGCACCCAAGGCGTTTCCTATACCACAGGTGTTCCTGCAATGGTTGGAGCAAAAATGTTTTTAACAGGTCAATGGTCGAAACCAGGCGTTTATAATGTTGAAGAATTTAATCCTGATCCATTCCTTGAGGCATTAGGCCTCGCTGGTTTACCATGGCATGAACAGGTGAATGGAAATCTTCAGTTTGATTATCCTGCATAGTTTTTTCGATTTTAATAATGTTAAATGAACCTTTTTTATGAACCTTTCAGATTATAACCAAATTCCATCTCCCGCTTTTGTTTTGGATCTAAAAAGGTTCACACACAATCTTGATTTGCTGAAGGAAATTCAAGAAAAGGCGAACATTAACATCATTTTAGCCTTAAAAGGTTTTTCACTTTGGCATGTCTTTCCCCTTATTAAAAAATATCTTGCCGGTGCAACAGCCAGTTCTTTTCATGAAGCATTATTGATATTTAATGAAATGGGGACCAAAGCTCATACTTATTCCCCGGCTTATATTCCCGCCGATTTTGATAAAATTGTCCAATATAGCAGTCATATTACTTTTAATTCTTGTGCTGAGTATATCAGGTACCTTCCATTTATTTCTTCTGAAAATCCTTTGTTTTCTCCAGGTATAAGAGTTAATCCTGGATATTCTCCCGTGGATGTTGCCTTGTATAATCCCGCCGCTGAAGGCTCAAGGTTAGGTGTTACCGTCGATAGGATAAATGAGTTAAAGCAATTACCTAATTTGGAAGGTTTACATATTCATACACTATGTGAATCAGATTCTTATCATCTGGAAAAATTAATTGATTCGGTAATACTTAATTTTGGAGAATTATTACCTAAGCTAAAATGGATTAATTTTGGCGGTGGACACCTCATGACTAAATCTGATTATGATGTACCCCATCTTATCTCAGTGCTTAAATCATTCAAACTAAAATACCCAAATTTAAGTGTAATTCTTGAACCTGGAAGTGCTGTAGTTTGGGAAACAGGGGAGTTGGTTTCAACAGTATTAGATATTGTAGATAATAACGGTATTAAAACAGCTATATTGGATGTATCTTTTACCGCACACATGCCTGATACGTTAGAAATGCCTTACCGGCCAAATATCTTAAACGCTTCCAGGGAACTAAATTCAGATTTTCAAAATGCCTATAGACTAGGTGGCGTGAGTTGCCTGGCTGGTGATTTTCTTGAAGAATACTTTTTTTCATCCCCTTTACATGTTGGTCAAAAATTAATTTTTCTGGACATGATGCATTACACGATGGTCAAAACAACCATGTTTAATGGTGTTGGTCATCCGGAAATAGGATACTGGTCTGAAGATGATGGATATAAACTTTGGAAAAAATTTGATTATTCAGATTTCAAAAATAAGTTAGGTTAGTGTTTATGGAGAATGGTGATGATTTGTTTCAACACATCTTGGTTAACCTTAATGATGATTTTGATGCTTATGAAAAAAGAGCCATTGCCAAGTCCATATTATATGATATTGCCCATTTTA
>JBILDL010000460.1:0-2707 GCA_044352635.1 Saprospiraceae bacterium
CAAAGGCAGCTTAAATGGCATGCAACGATCATTTTCATTTGGCAAAGAACTGGCGTTTAATTTCTTACATTTAAAAGAGCGAGCCTATACTTCTTCCATTTCGCAGGGTAAAGTATTTGAAGAAGTATTAAATCATTCTAAAGCCATTTACTTTTCTGTAGCCCTACATTTGCCAAAAGATCCATTTATTAGTGAAATCCAGCGCATTTTCAATCAAAAAACTTGGAATCCTCATCATTTTTCTCAATTAATGGATAAATATATGGTTACCCCGGAAATGTTCTTTCATCGGATGACCAATATACTACCTCAATTTTTCGGCTTAAAGGATATTTTTTTTATGCGCTTTGTCTATCACCCCGGAGAGGAATCGTTGAAGGTTGACAGGGAATTGCATTTGAATAAAAAACATCAACCTCATGGCAACAATCTTTCTGAACATTACTGTAGAAGGTGGATTGCGGTATCTTCCATTTTAAATAATGTAAACAAGGAAGAATCTATGATGCATGCGGAAATTTCACGTTTTCAGGAAAATAGAGAGTCTTATCTTTGTTTAACTCATTCCAGATTAAACTATCCAAGACCCGGGGCAAAAGTTAGCTTAACTTTGGGTATTTTATTAGATGATAAATTAAACGAAAAAATAGCCTTTTTAAACAGTGATAAAATAGTCCAAAAACAAGTTCATACAACCTGTGAGAGATGCCCAATTAGTGATTGTAAAGAAAGAGCAGCACCTCCCGTTCAAAGAGAGAAAAAGAAAAAGGCGCAAGAAATAGACTTACTTTTAGAATCATTGTTGAAGCAGTGATTTAATTGCCTTTTGAAAAACTACTATTATTCAAAAAGTGTTACATTGAAGTACCTTTTATTGTTTAATAACTATATCCAACCTTCTATGCGTTTATTTGTATTTCTCTTGTGGATATTCTATTTTATGCCAATAATAGGCCAAACAACTATGAACGCACCTGGAAACGAACTTAATCTGGAGAATATTTGGAAGGAAAACAAATTTGCTGCAAAAACAGTGCCCGGATTTTTTTTCTTAGCCAATGGAGAGCATTTTACAAAGAACCAAAAGGGTAAGATTACTTCCTACCACCTGCTCACAGGCGATGAGATTGAAACTATTTTTGACGCTGAAAATGATGCCTATAAATCTATACTCAACGGCCCCATTAGTAACTATTCATTTAGCGCTGACGAGCAAAAACTATTAATACTAGTCGATCAGGAAGCTATATACAGAAGATCAAGTAAAGCCAACGTCTTTTTTTTCGACAGAAAAACTAAACTCCTAAAGAGCATAGAAAATGGAAAAAAAATAAGCTATCCTACCTTCTCACCCGATGGAAACAAGGTAGCTTATGTACTTGAAAATAATCTTTTTATATGGGATATATTCACCCAAACAAGTATTTCAGTCACATCAGATGGGTCTAAAAATAATATTATTAACGGAGCGGGAGATTGGGTTTATGAGGAAGAATTCGGATTATCGAAAGCTTTTGAATGGTCGCCAGACAGTAAATTTTTAGCTTTCCTGAAATTTGACGAATCAAAAGTACCTCAATATACCATGACCAACTTTAATGGAACTTCTCATCCTGAGTATGTTACCTATAAATATCCAAAAGTCGGTGAGGAAAATGCCAAAGTTAGCGTAGGTATTTATAACCTTTCAACGAAAAAAACATCTTTTGCTGTTACTGATCCATCTATCGAATATATTCCACGTATTGAATGGACCAACACAAGTAACCAATTAAGTTTCTTAACCTTAAACAGACATCAGAATCATCTAAAATGGCTTCTAATGGAAAGCGAGTCGGGTAGTTTATCTACCTTATTAGAAGAAAAAGAAGATACTTATGTGGATATCAACGATCACCTTACCTTTTTAATTGAAAAAGACCAATTTATCCGAACCAGTGAATCCTCGGGTTGGAATCATCTTTATCTATATAGTAAAGATGGCAAAATGATACGATCTATCACCAAAGGTCAATGGGAAGTCACTGATTTTTATGGGATGGAGGAGAAAACAGGATGGATTTATTTTCAAGCGGCGTTGAATAATCCAAAGGAAAGACAAATTTGTCGCATAAAACTGGATGGTTCAAAATTAGAAGAAATTGCCGAGGAACCAGGGTGGAATAGTGCCCAGTTTAATACCACCAAAACATTATTTATTTTAACCCATTCCAGTATTTCACGCCCACCCGTTTACTCCATAAATACTGCCGATGGTACTGAAATAAAGCGCCTTGAAGAGAATGATGTTTTAAAATCAACTCAGGTTTCTCTTACAGTCCAGCCTATTGATTTCTTCGATTTTCAAACGTCGGAAAAAGTAAAATTAAATGGATGGATGATCAAACCAGCAAATTTTAATCCACAAGGGAAATATCCTGTATTGATGTTTGTGTATGGAGGACCTGGTAGCCAACAAGTTACAGACCAATGGAAAGGTCAAAATTATTGGTGGTTCCAATTACTTGCTCAAAAAGGATTTGTTGTTGCCTGTGTCGATAATCGGGGAACCGGAGGCAGGGGGTCAGCATTTAAAAAAGTAACCTATCTGCAACTGGGCAAATACGAAACGGAAGACCAAATTGAGGCGGCTAAATATATAGGGAATCTTTCTTTTGTTGACGCTTCACGCATAGGAATATTTGGATGGAGTTACGGGGGATTTATG
>JBILDL010000461.1:0-2697 GCA_044352635.1 Saprospiraceae bacterium
GATGAGTAAAATGATTATTCAGCGTTGATTCCTGGTGTTGAATCTTAAAAATCAGTGTAGAAATAAAATTCCGTTGGGTTTCCGTCATACAAACAACCCCGATGGTTGGTATATTTTCAGGCGTTGCATAGCGAATTTTTGATAGTTCGTCGATGAGAAAAGTGGCTTCTTCCTCATTTATCCCATTTGGCTGAAGGACACCATTAATTCTATGAAAATGAACATTCGCATCTTTAATTGCATGAATAGTAGGGTGACCTCCCCGCCACTGTTGCCATGGATTCCCCGGATAAAAGCAATGAATTTTGGATAGGCGAGAAACTGGATACCTCTGTTTTAGCTCATTTTCAATATATTCATTAGGAAATGAAGGGTTATAAAAATAAGTCACCCGAGGGGCCAGCGATTGCAATTTCGACAAAACAGCGGGAGATGAATATGATGCGTCACCCCAAAAAATATGGTCAAAATGAAAGGATGGATTATCTTTAAAAAGCTCATTTAGCTGATTAACTGTCATACATACCACTGGAAAACAGTCTGTTAACAAAGGATTAATGTCCTTTAAGAACAATAAATAATCTATTTCATTCAACGAGTCCTTTTCAAACCATCTAATAATCTTCTGTATGGTATGTTTCTCTTCTTTTCTTAACTGTTTAATACGTTCTTTCCTTTTTTGAAACCAAAGAGATTGTATCTGCCGGGGTAACATGCTACGAAATAGCTCCCAATCGGCCTCAAAAGTCTCCAGCGGCAGGGATGAATCGGGAAGTTGGTGATGGTAGTGTCGTAATAAGACTTGGTGTAAGTACCAATTTTTGAAGGTCATTGACCAATCCTCCGGATTAATTGTCGAAAAAGATTGTATAATTGTTTTTGCTCCTTTAGAAAGATTTTTCCAACTTAATTGCCATTGATAAAATACGGGAAAGTCACGAAAATTTATAAGAATCAGATCCAAATTATTTACCAGAGATTCCAGCCATTTTTGACGGGCTACTAAGGTTAGAGAATGATGTTCTAATTTTTCGAGAAAGAATGACTTAGCATTAAAGCGCTGAATAGCTTCATCCATTAAGGATTCTAGTTCGACAAATAAATTTTTTGTATTCCCAAAAGAATTTACATTGGTACTGGAGGCACGAAGAACTTCCTCATTCACATAATCTGGAAGCCTGGATTGCCATTCTACGGCACTTTCCTTCAATGCGTCGATGTACACCATCCAATCACCTAAATGGGAAGCACCAAAATCCTGAGGTATTTCAGGAAAAACCCAGATCTTCTGGTTTTGAATTTTATTATTTAACTGTTGAAATAAAACATTTAGTTCTTCGCGTGCTTCAATCATTTTTTTTCCCCGACCGGCCACCTTACTATATAAAAGGAGAGAAAAACTTTTCGTATAAATAAAGTCATTTCCGTATAAATCAAAGTATCCATCAAATTTATTTTTCAACTCCTCTATAAGCTCTATAATCAATTGAATTTCATTAAACAAGTGAATATTTAAAGAGTCTGAATACTGTGCCAGACCATTTGAGTATTCAACAAGAATAAATCGAAAGTTATTCCTTTCTTCATTTAGAAGTAAATGAAACTGATCTGCTCCTTCTTCAAAATCAGAAAGGTCTATAAGGCTGGTATTTAAAACATTTAAAGGATGTTGGAGCGTGTTAATCGCTTCAAATCTTTTTTGTAAGGGTTCAATTTCTGACAATAAGGAATAAAATTCCGAGGGTATAAAATTAAAATTATCCGTAGGAATTCTAATATTAACTAATTTAATTTCATCACTACTAACGCTTTGTATAAAAAGGGCAACAACCTCTGTCCAATCCAGCTGGTCAAATATTTTTTTTCTGGACGCACCATAAGCCAAAGATAACTTTGTAAAAAGCCTTTGGCAGGAAGCCAAAATTTCTTTAAAGTTATCTCCAGCAAACACGGGAGAATTTTTTTCCTGTTGAATAATAAAAGTTAATCTTTTAATGAGTTGTCTTAAATGTTCGTCCCCATGTTGAGATAAAACAAGATTTTCTAAATTATTTGAAGAAAAAAAATGGTCCATGGATTGAAAAAATCCATTGTTTTCAGAAACAATAAGGCAGGTCCTACCATTCGATAAGGCATTAGAAACCATATTAAAAAGTAAAAATTTCTTCCCAGTTCCTGCTGAGCCTTCAATAATCTTATGCGTATTTTCCTGGATCTTATGATATGCTGTGGCCTGTTCAGGTAATAAAACTTGCAAACCAAAGGAATGTCCTGGCAAGGTAACATTTTGGTTTTTAGCAAAATAAAGTGTTTCTTCTTTTTGTTCAAAAAGTGATTTAAGAACCAATAATTGAACCGAATTTAAAATTTTGTATTCATTTTTCCTGATCTCTATATTTTCTGCGCCAGACAAAGGAACAATAAAATCATTACTATTAAATAGTGGATCAACAGCTTGATTTATAGCTCTAAAATCATCGAGATCTATTCCATTTTTATTTAAAAATGGCGAAATCACCGCTTTTAATTTATCGAAGGAAGGAAGGGCTAAAATTACAGGATTTACTACAGGCAACAAGGAAACATTCCGGTAAAACATCCACTTTACCCCCACCTTATCAACTGGTGTCAATGAAATATCCCAGATAAAAAAAGGTATGGCTTTAACCTCGTTTCCCTGCATTGAAATCAATAAAG
>JBILDL010000462.1:0-2688 GCA_044352635.1 Saprospiraceae bacterium
TCAATATCGTTTTGGTAGTATTGACCCACAAATACGGGCGCTTTTTATAGCCGATGAAGAGTGTGTTTATTTAGTGTGCAAACCTGATATACCTTGGGAGGCAGACCCTTTGCGGGAGACTCCACACCTAAGACCGCAAATATTTGATTCTTTTATCTCTCTTTTAAATCAATTCGGAAAAAAATACTATATCGTTGAAGGCGAACATGAAGAGGATAGATGGCGCTGTACTTTGAACCATTTGAACAAAATATTAATTTAATTTTTTTATACGTTTATTTTTTTTGTAATTTTGCATTCTCTCATTTGGGGTGCTACCATTTTGGTACGCTGAGATTATACCCATTGAACCTGGCCGGGTAATTCCGGAAAGGAAAATGAGCATCGTTCGCGGTGCATGCTGAACGAACTTTCCGAACCCCAATGGATCGTTATTTTTAATTTTAATTCTTTATTAAAAATGAAGATTCTATTTTCTATTTACCTCACACTGGGTTTTTCCTTTTATTTGTTTTCTCAAGGTACTATTGCTGGAAATATTAGAGATGAAAATGGAAATCCTATGGAGGCGGTATCCATTTCTTTAGAAAATGCCTCATTTGGCGTTGCATCTAATAGCAAAGGCGATTTTTTAATCGACAAAATTCCTTTTGGTGATTACACGATAGTAATTTCTGCTATCGGTTATACTACTTATAAGGAAAAATTGAGGTTGACTGAAAAGCCAATAAACCTTCGGGTAGTGCTATCTCCTGAGAGCTATTTGCTCAATGAAATTGGTATAGTTAGTGCGCGCGCGACAAACGAAACTCCTGTAGCTTATCAGTCTATTTCAGCGGAAGATATTAAAGATCATAACCAGGGTCAGGATCTGCCTTATCTTCTGCGGTTTACCCCATCGCTGGTAGTTAATTCCGATGCAGGTGCGGGGATTGGCTACACCGGCATGAGAATCAGAGGTGCTGATATAACAAGGATCAATGTTACCCTAAACGGTATTCCAGTGAATGATGCAGAATCTCATGGCGTATTTTGGGTGAATATGCCCGATTTAGCCAGCTCTATCTCTGATATGCAAATACAACGAGGTGTAGGTACTTCTACAAATGGTAGCGGGGCATTTGGTGCCTCTATTCATTTGAATACCAGCGTAAATAGTGAAAAAGCTTATGTTTCTTCTCAGCAATCTTTTGGCTCATTTAATTCCTGGAAAAGAAACCTTAAGCTGGGTACCGGAAATATAGGTAATGGTTTTTCATTTGATGCCAGATTGTCGAAAATTTCTTCGGATGGATACATTGAAAGGGCTAAAGCTGATTTAAATAGCTTTTCCTTGTTTGGAACCTGGAAACAAAAAAATTCAGTCATGAGGTTATCCATTATTGACGGAAGTGAAAGAACCTATCAGGCATGGAATGGTGTTCCGCTTTCTTTAGAGGCTGATTGGAATACCAGGACATTTAATTCTGCTGGAGCAGAAAGACAGGGTTCTCCTCATCCCGATGAAATTGATAACTATCGCCAAACTCATTATCAATGGCATTACGATAGATTATGGTCATCGAAATTTACCTCCAATATCGCTTTACACTATACAAAGGGTAGGGGCTATTTTGAGCAATTTCGAAGTAATCAAAATGCATCCGATTACTCTTTTTCCCTTCCTAAGGGCATAGATCCTACAACTAATATTGATGTGATTCGTCGTCGCTGGCTTGATAATGATTTCTATGGGGGTATTTTCTCGGTTACTTATAAAGATGCAAAAATGCAATCTGTTTTTGGAGGCGCTGTGCATAATTACGTAGGTCAACATTTTGGAGAACTCACCTGGGCATCCATTGCAGGCAATACTTTTCCCGACCATAGATATTACGATAATTTAGCAACAAAATTTGAGGCGAATGCTTACTGGAAAAATAATATTGAGATTTTACCCAATGTTTCTGCCTGGACTGACTTTCAACTTCGACACATTAATTATCAATTCGAAGGATTTAATGACTCGGGGCTCCGTATTCCCTCCGTTGAAAAATTAACTTTTTTTAATCCTAAAGCAGGTCTGTTCTGGGAATTTAAACCAAATTACAATCTGTTTCTCTCCTATGCTATTGCAAATAGAGAACCAAATAGAGACGATTATGTGGATAATTTAAAGTCATTCAGACCAAAAGCTGAAAATTTACAAGACTTAGAATTGGGATTTCGTGCTTCAAATAAGTCCTTTCAGTGGGAAGTAAATGGCTTTTACATGAATTATAAGAACTTGCTGGTACAAACAGGAAGGTTAAATGATGTAGGTGCGTATATCAGGGAAAATATGCCTAATGCTTATCGTATTGGGGTTGAATGGCAAGCTGGCTGGCAAATAAACAGAGTGCTTGAAATAAAATCTAATCTGGCAGTAAGTGCGAATAAAATAGGTTCTTATACCGCTTTTATCGACGATTATGACGAAAATTGGGAATGGCAGGGCCAAGTGGCTTTACCATATACCGGTACAGATATTGCCTTTTCACCAGGAATTATTGCAGCAGCTGAGCTTAAATGGTCCATTTTTTCTCATCTCCCTTTCTTTTTGGAAAATCCATTGGAGGTTATTTGGAATGCCAAATACGTAAGTCGCCAGTATTTAGATAATACAGGGAATGAACAAAATGTAATTCCTTCTTTCTTTATTAATGATGC
>JBILDL010000463.1:0-2687 GCA_044352635.1 Saprospiraceae bacterium
CCATGCAACTTTGGCGAATGAAACCCGATGGTACAGCTTTGGAACAATTGACTTTCGACCAATATAATAATTGGTTTCCCCATATTTCACCTGACGGTAAATGGATAGCTTACATCTCTTTTGAAGATGATATTGATCCTACGCAACATCCCGGCTGCAAACCAGTCAGCCTTAAATTAATGCCTGTAATGGGAGGATTTCCCAAAACCATCGCCTATCTATATGGTGGGCAAGGAACGATAAATACACCATCCTGGTCACCAGACAGCAAATTCATCGCATTTGTCAGTTATTCGGGTAGCGTCAAATAAAAAATTATTGCAATCCAATCTTTTTAGTCCGGCAAATATTAACAGTTTGGCAAAACAGGTCTTTTTTTAATGCCTGTGTCAATGATATTTTCAATTCTTTGACGCTCAGCCCCTTCCAATATTAATCTTGGTCTCCTCACAAATTCTGAACCCAATCCTGTTTTTGACTCTGCGAGTTTTATGTATTGCACTAATTTTGAATGTATATCCAATTCCAATAAAGGCATAAACCACCTGTAAATGTTTATAGCTTCCTCTATCCTACCCGCTTTAACCAGCTTAAAAACGGTCACTGTTTCTGCGGGAAAAGCACATACCAAACCTGCTACCCAGCCATCGGCTCCTAATACCAATTCCTCTAATGCTAAGGTATCAACACCACATAAAATGCTAAATCTGTCCCCA
This sequence comes from Saprospiraceae bacterium, assembly GCA_044352635.1. Taxonomy (GTDB): domain Bacteria; phylum Bacteroidota; class Bacteroidia; order Chitinophagales; family Saprospiraceae; genus BJGN01. Next base: position 717 of record JBILDL010000463.1, read on the forward strand.
AACGCATTTCGAAGTCTGGTGACATTGGTAACATCACGTGTTGATTCCTTAATGGCTTGAATATTTGAAACGGTAGCTAATTCCGCGAACATATCAATGGTAACATCAATTTTATAATCTACCGGATTATTATAAATCATGATAGGAAGTGGCGTGCTTTCTGCCACATCCTTGAAATACTGGACGGTTTCTCTGTCGTCGGCTTTATAACGCATTGGAGGTAATAACATGAGACCCTGAGCGCCCCAAAGGGATGCTTTTTGTGCCAGTTCAATGGCAACATCGGTGCTTCCTTCGGCAATATTAATGATCACAGGGACCTTACCTTCAACAAATTGCAAGGTTTCCTTTACTAAAATTTCCTTTTCATCGTTCGTCAATACACTGGCCTCACCCAAGGATCCCCCAAGAACAATACCATTTATGCCAGCATCTAACTGAGCACTTAGATTTTTTTTAAACAATCCCAAATCCAACTGATTTTGAGATGTGAACTTAGTTGTAATTGCGGGAAATACTCCCTTCCATGAGATGGCCATTTATTAAAGAATTTTAGGATGAACAAAAGCTACTTAAAAGTAAGGAAATTTATGCTAGGAACGTTTAAAAGCACGAAGTAAGAGGATGGCCGTATAAAGAATAACGACAATCACTAACCAACGCAAAGATGCCAAAGGAAGAGATTTTACTATAAATGCAGCAATAAATACGGCCACAATGCCAGGAATAGCCATTGAAAATGCGGCTTTCCTATTATAAGCTCCTTCTTTGATGAATTTGATGGAGGCCGGGGGCATTAAAAAAGCACATGATCCCATCATGATTGGAAAAGCCACCTGTGGAGATAATCCAAGGGAGAAAACCATGGCCATGCATGGCGCGTATAAACCGATGCCAGCGGTCATTAAAGCACCCAGTAAGAAATTGACGGCTACGGCAAATACTAATTTATATCCGGACAAACCAATGGCAGTACCTCCCCCCTTTATCCATTCCATATTTACCGCCACCATAAATCCCGCAGTGATGATTAAAGCAATGCCCATAATTAATCTGACATGATCTACTTTTAATCTGGAAACGATGCCAGCCCCCCAAACAGCACCTACAGCTGCCGATAAGAGCATGGTGATTAAGGTGATGGGTTCCACTTTAATGACGGTAATGAATATAATTGCTTGAATTAAAACAGGTATTGTATTCGCTACATTGAGCGTGCCGGGTAGCAATTTATCCTCCGTTTGACCAGTGAATTTGAGTAGAGCCGTTTGCGGGGCAAAGGCCCCAATGCCTAAAACATCAATAAAGTTGACAAAAAAACCTATCAATCCTGTTTTCACCCAACTTACCTTTTCCAGATTATCCTTGTGTTTCAGGAAATCCATAACAAAGGTTATGGAAAACCAACAGGTCAATATTCCCAATATGATCCAAATAAATATTACCATTTTCTTACATTTATTTTTGTTTAGAATTTAAGTGTTTGAACACTATGAATATCTAAGATAAAAAGCTAATTTGGATAAATGAAATGAATCCTCAAATAAATGAAAATGAGTGCAAGCCCTAGTATTTTCAATGATGTTATCGGACCTGTTATGAGAGGCCCCTCTAGTTCCCATTGTGCCGCAGCCCTCCGAATTGGTAGAATGTGCAGGGATTTGATGAACAACGAATTGACTAATATTTACATAGAGTTTGATCCAAACGGATCTCTTGCCACCACGCATAAAAGTCAGGGCTCCGATATGGGTATTTTTGGCGGATTCATGGGTTGGGAAGCTTATGATGAAAGACTTCCTTTGTCGGAAAATTACCTGGAATCACACGGCATTTTCGTTCATGTCGAAATTAAAGATATTCAGGCAAATCATCCAAATACCTATAAGTTAACCTTAACCAATGCAAAGGAAATTCATTCCTTAACCGCCATTTCCACCGGTGGAGGTATGATTGAGGTGATAGACATCG
>JBILDL010000464.1:0-2675 GCA_044352635.1 Saprospiraceae bacterium
CACTGGTTTAAAAATCAGATTTTAACTTCTACCCTAAATCTTTAGTTAGCATATTAAATGATGGCAAATCTTAAGGAAACAGTAAAATAGGTGTTTCAGCGGAATGAAAGTTATATTTTCCAATAGCTGGAAAAGATAACTTTCATAAGATGGTAAAAAAAGGTATTTTTGTCATAGAACCGACAATTAAATCTTTACTCATTTTACCTCGTATTCTTTACCAATGAATTACCTAAAGTCTGCCGCTCTTTTATCTTATATAATTTTTAGCCTGCTAAGTTGTCATCCGAGATATCCGGGTACTTTTGAAAATGCCGTTCGTTATCAAATTAACGACTCCATTCCAGAGGATAAAAAATTGATGGCTTTGATTGCCCCATACACTGAAAAGCTGAATGCTACCATGTTATCTGGCTTAGCTCCACTTTCTGGAGAATTAAAACTGGGTAAACCTGAGTCAACCCTTGGAAATTGGATCACTGATATTTTACATCGTTACATCACAGAAACAAAAGGAATAAAATGTGATTTTACATTAAGTAATTATGGCGGCGTTAGAAGTAATTTTATCAAACAAGACAGTTTGCGCGTCGGTATGATCTTTGAACTACTTCCTTTTGATAATGAACTATTGGTTGTAGATTTAAAAGGAAGTGACATTGAAGCGCTTGTCAGATACATGGCAAAAAGTGGATTTTGGCCAGTAAGTAAAGGGATTCAGATTCTTCAGACAGACAATAAGATAGAATGGATAAAAATTCAGGGACAACCCTTGGTGCCTGAACAGATGTACAAAGTTCAAATGCCTGATTATGTGGCAAATGGAGGAGAAGGAACTGCGTTTCTAGCCAATGCCCCCAGAGAAAAAACAGGTATGTATATGCGGGAGGCGGTCATTGAACAACTGCGTATTGAAACAAAAAAGGGAATTATTCAACAGGGAATACTTGACGAAAGAATTCTGATAAGAAATAATTAATATGAGAAGGAGAAACTTTATTAAATACGCTGGAGCAGGTCTCATTGTTACGGGAACCAATCCTGCCTGGGCTTTCCGATCCCTTAAACCGGAAAGTAAGAAATTGACTATTCTGCACACCAATGATTTCCATAGTAGAATCGACCCGTTTCCTCCTGGAAGTGGTCGGAACTCATTACAAGGCGGTGTGGCAAGGAAATCAACGTTAATTCAGCAAATCAGAGAAAAAGAGGAGAATCTTTTATTATTTGACTCCGGCGATGTATTTCAAGGAACGCCCTATTTTAATTTCTTTGCAGGTCAATTGGAAATGCAGATTATGGAATTATTAAAATACGACGCATTAACTATTGGAAATCATGATTTTGATGGAGGCATTGAAAATTTAGCCAAGCAACTGGAACAAGTCAGCTTTCCCGTATTATGCGGCAATTATAATTTTACAAACACCCCAATGGAAGGAAAAACCAAACCTTACCATATCTTTAAAAAAGATGGACTTCGTATTGGAGTGTTTGGCCTAGGTATTGAATTAAAAGGATTAGTTCCTAAAAATCTTTATACCAATACTATTTACGAAGACCCTATTGAAAAAGCTAATTATTATGCAAAATTGCTTAAAGTAGAGGAAAAATGTAATCTTGTTGTCTGCTTAAGTCATTTAGGATATCAATATTCGGAAGACAAAGTAAGTGATGTTACCATGGCCGCTGCTACTGAAAATATCGATGTTATCCTTGGCGGTCATACGCACACTTTTCTCCCTGCTCCAACAAAAGTTAGCAATCTGGCTGGAAAAACGGTATTTGTTAATCAGGCAGGATGGGGAGGAATCCTGTTAGGTCGATTAGATTTTGTTTTCCAAGGAGATAAGCCAGTTGGATTAGCCCATTCAGAAAATATTAGCGTGGGCGAAAAAAATTGGTTAGTCTAAGGTCCCTACAGTTCAAATAAAATGTGCAGCCAGATTATAAAGCAGGTTAGATCAAGTACCTTTTCTCAAATTTACATTCAGATTGTTTTTGCCGTTAAGGGAAGAGCAAGCCTCGTGAGTAAATCTTGGGAAGAGGAATTGTATAAGTTTGTGTCTGGAATTGTAACTAATAAGGGCCAAAAATTGCTTGCAATCAATGGAATGCCAGATCATATTCACATTTTTATAGCCATGAAGCCAACATGCTGCCTGTCTGATTTAGTCAGAGAGATAAAAAAGGCAACCAATGTATATATAAATGAAAAAAAATTATGCCCTTCCAAATTTCAATGGCAAGAGGGATTTGGCGCATTTTCATATAGCCAATCCAGTGTACGGAATGTGATCAGTTATATTCTAAAACAGAAAGAACATCATAAAAAGAAAACCTTCAAAGAGGAATACATTGAATTTTTAAGAAATTTTGAAATTGAATATAAAACGGGCCATCTTTTCGAATGGATAGATTAAAATAATATTTTTGCCGCCAGGGGCCAAATCAATTAATAAAACATTTTTTTGCCAAAGGCCAAATGGTACAATGGGGAAATAATGCCGCCAGGGGCATAATGGTACAATGGGGAAATGTTGCCGCCTGGGACCAAACAGCTAGATACATGTGACCCCTCTGGGGTCAGGTCCGCAAATATAAATGACCCCGGAGGGGTCACACGTTTATAGCCTTTTTGCCGCCAGGGGCGTAATGAATCAATAAAACATTTT
>JBILDL010000465.1:0-2673 GCA_044352635.1 Saprospiraceae bacterium
ATATACATTTATAGGAATCAGAAAAAATACTTCCCATTTTGAAATGGAAATCCTACCTTTACATTCAATTCAAAAAATTATGTCTCTGAACGTATTCGATAATCTTACCGCCCTCAAGGAAGAAATAGGCTCCTGGAAACCCACTGACAGTGAGGCATTGGAAATATTCCGTATTCGATTTATCGGTACAAAGAATATACTCAAACCTTTAATGGGAGAAATTCGAAATGTACCGAATGAAAGGAAAAAGGAATTTGGACAACTTTTGAATGAAGTAAAAGACTTGGCGGAGACGGTTTTTCAAAGCCAGAAAGAAATATTTGATGCGACCCATGCATCGGGAAATGCTTTACATCTGGATTTAACAGCGCCAGGCGAACCCGTTGATATAGGATCACGGCACCCTGTGTCAATTACGATGAACCGCATCATAAAAATTTTCGATAGAATGGGATTTGTGGTTGCGGAAGAGCGGGAAATTGAGGACGATTGGCATAATTTCTCTGCCATGAATACGCCAGCAGATCACCCTGCCAGAGACATGCAGGACACCTATTATCTTAGAGATAATTCGAATATGTTGTTGAGAACGCATACCTCTTCCGTTCAGGCAAGAATCATGATGTCTCAAAAGCCTCCCATTAGAATCATTGCACCTGGTAGAGTATATAGAAACGAAACTATTTCTGCACGGTCCCATTGCCAGTTTCACCAGGTAGAAGGATTATATATTGATAAAAAGGTATCATTTGCCGATTTAAAACAGACCTTGCTACATTTTTCCAAAGAAATGTATGGTCCACATACTAAAATTCGACTTCGACCTTCCTATTTCCCATTTACGGAACCCAGTGCTGAAATGGATGTTTCTTGTTTTATTTGCGACAGTAAAGGATGCAATGTTTGTAAACATACAGGTTGGGTAGAGATTATGGGTTGTGGCATGGTTGACCCACAGGTTTTAATAAACTGTGGTATTGACCCGGAAGAATATTCAGGTTTTGCTTTTGGAATGGGTATTGAGCGTCAGGCAATGATGTTATACGGTATTCAAGACATAAGATTACTTTTTGAAAATGACGTTCGATTCTTACGTCAATTTACCTCTGCCAGATAAATTTTTATTATGAAACCGAGTATCCCAAAAGGTACGCGTGATTTTGGACCTAAAGAAGTTCAAAAACGTAATTATCTTTTTTCCATTATAAAGGAAGTTTTTATTCGTTTTGGCTACCAGCCGATAGAGACTCCTACCCTTGAAAATTTATCGACGCTCACAGGAAAGTACGGTGAAGAAGGTGATAAACTACTTTTCAAGGTTTTGACCAATGTTAGTGGGGAGGAAAGCGGACCAGCAAAACGAGGATTGCGCTATGACCTCACGGTACCATTTGCTCGTTTTGTGGTTATGCATCAAAATGAACTACATTTTCCGTTCAAACGCTTTCAAATACAACCTGTTTGGCGCGCCGACCGCCCTCAGAAAGGTAGATACCAGGAATTTTATCAGTGTGATGCTGATATTGTTGGCTCCCCTTCTTTAATGTACGAAGCGGAATTAGCCCAAATATTTGATCTTGTTTTTGCTAAATTAGGTATTCCCGTTTGTATAGAAGTTAATAATCGGAAAATTCTTAGCGGTATTGCGGAGGTCTTTGGCATTTCCAGTCATTTTACGGCTATGACTATGGCTATTGATAAATGGGACAAAATTGGACCAGAAGGCGTGGCTAAAGAGATGGTTCAGAGAGGAATTTCAGAGGAAATTGCGGGCAAATTAATTGATGTTCTCGGGAATAATGACCTTGAATTTTATAGAAACTTACTTGAGAAAAGTGAAACAGGTCAACTTGGTATTAATGAACTGGATACCTTCTGGCGCTATTTGTCCGCTTTTAATCCGACAAATAAAATCATTTTCTCTCCCCTTTTAGCCCGAGGATTAGGGTATTACACGGGTTGTATTTTTGAAGTAAAAGCGACAACAGTCGAAATGGGAAGTATTGGTGGCGGAGGAAGATATGCCAATCTAACAGAAATATTTGGCTTACCAAATATGCCTGGTGTTGGTATTTCCTTTGGCGCAGAGAGAATTTATGATGTAATGGAAACTTTACAACTGTTCCCAACCCAATTTTCAGAACGCATTAAGGTTCTTTTTGTCGCTTTTGACGAACCTTCCCATCTTTATGCCTTTAAAGCCCTTGCAAAGGTTAGAGAAAATGGCATTTGTTCCGACATATATCCCGATCCGACGAAACTGAAAAAACAAATTAAATACGCGTCCGATAATAATATTCCTTTCATCGCCATAGCAGGAGAAACGGAAATGGAAAATAATCAGTTTATGTTGAAAAATCTTGAGACGGGCGAACAGAAAAGTTATTCACTAGACGAATTAATATCTTTTTTGAAGAATTAAAAAATAGAAGGTGTTTTAACAGTTTGTCAAAACACCTTCCACTTTACATCGTTTTATACTCCGCAAATCCCGCTTTTATAGATCTCACCACACCATCACCAGTCCATTCTTCAGCGCCTGGAATGAGGATTGTTTTAGCCGTTACCGCTTCTTCGGTAAGTCCATCTTTTATTTGCTGTTTTATATAAACCCGCAATTTATCTAAATAATTTTGCATGGCTTTTATATCCGTTTTATTAATTTGAACGGGA
>JBILDL010000466.1:0-2669 GCA_044352635.1 Saprospiraceae bacterium
AAATTTTAGTTATGAGGTGCAGGCAATATAACCCTATAAGAGCTAATAGAGCAAATCCAATATTGTGTAAAACATCTAAAGCAGGATAACTTTTATAAAACCAACCCACTAAAAAGGCTGGGAAATTTACTTTCAACAAGTAACCCAGAAATATTAGAAAAAATCCACGGCGAATACCCTTTCTAATTCTTTCATTTTCTTTTATCGGTCTTCCATCGCGAAGTAGCAAAAAGGTAAAAACAAGACCAGTAACGGTGAAAAAGATAGGTGCCGTCATACCTCGCATGAAGAACCAGGTGGAATATAATGCGTTTTCAAGATCTCGGAAACGATAAGCAAGCATGGTATCTACAAAATGTCCTTGTAGCATCATCAATATGGCATAAGCCCTGATGGCATCTATAAATTGCAATCTATCCTTTACTGAACTTGCTTGCATCATTATCTTTCTCTTTTTCTGTTTTCTTTTAAACGCATCATTTAGTTATAAGTAACTTTTTTGGAATCAAAAAGTTAAGAAAAAGGTAAAAATAAATTGGGAATCAATGTTTAGTAAAAAAATCAAAGCCTCTAAATATTTTCCTGAAAACGCGATCTTGAATCAAGTAAAATTCTCCGTTTTCCTCTCCCGCAAAGTAGCGTTCAACAGTGCCGTTCTCATTCCTGAAAACGACGCCTTCGTCAGACGATTGCAGCGGATAAATGGGCCAAATATTCAAGGTTCTTTGGGTTCCCTTTTTTTCTTGCAAAGTAATAGTTACAAATGGGAGCGAATTTTCAATAGAATCTCTGTAAGGATTTCCTGTTTCAAAAGCTTCTGCCCCTAATTTTTCAAAGCCTGATAAATACGCTATGCCCTTCGAGCTCGGTATTTCAAATACTTTTTTAGGGGTAGATGAAGATTCCAATTGATAAGATCCGTTATGCTGGGTAAGGGTAAAAGAAGCAAGCTGTTGTTTTGGGTAAACCATTTGAACACTCTTCAATTCATTTACTTTATACTGGAAAATCGTTTTATCGCGCCACTCATTACCTCTCATCCTAAACCGGAAGCGCAAATTGCCTTCCCAACCAGCTAATTCTCCAATCATAGGCAAATCGCTGTTTTCTCTGATGATATGTGTTCCCCTTTCATCAACTGTGCTACCACCGACGTAGTAACCCATAATTTTTTCATGATTTCGGTCAAATATCTCTACTCGTATTCCATTTTTTGCTAAATCATTTATGATGGCCGGTACGGCAGATTGTGGAGGAACATATTTTATTTGTATGCGGGCTATGGCATCTAAAACGTTCTCCATGACATTAGGATTGACTGGAAAACGATCATTGAGCAACCAGGAGGTTCCTTTTCTACTTAGTTTCACCTGCTCCCCATCTCTATGGGTTATAAATACCTCATGAACGCGTCGCTTGTCTTCAATATGGAAAGTTCTGTCGGGATCAACCAACGGTTTATTTTTTAGTTGAAGGAAGATGAATCCAGCGCCTAAGAGGACAAAAACAGACATTAAAATAAACGTTTCTCGACGCATTGGTTTTTCTTGTTATTGGTAACGGCGTTGACGGATAAAATGAAAGAGAAATCCACCCAGTGCTATTAGAACTAAAGGTAGTAAAAGATTAATGATTTGCCACTTTACCTTTTCCTCTTTAATTTTAGTAGTATTTAATAATCTGAGTTTTATATCCTTACCCCTTGCTGCTATAATGCCTTCATCGTCAGATAAATACTCCAACGCATTCAGTAAAAAATCTTTATTGGAAAAAGTATATTTTTCGAATTCATTATAGCCTGCCGGTATGATTTTTCCTGTTTGTTTATCTATTCTGTTCCGAATTAAATCAGCGTCAGAAATAACCATTATTTTGGTCTCAGGCGATTTTCCTACAAAAGGCCTACCTTGATTTTGAAGGGAAGAAAGCATACTGGATGCCAATCTATTTTCAAAAAGAGATGAAAATGACCCCTCTAATAATAAGGCTACCGATTGAGGCCCTTTATTGAATAACTTTTCATCTAAAGGATATCTCATAAAGTCAAAATTCATGCGTAAAGGAAGGAATTGATACCTACTTTCAGCAGAAGTTTGAAGTAAAACCGTCTTTTTTACCGGATATTTGGTTGCCACCGTGTCAATGCCTCCGGCAAATTGCAAATTGATGGGACCTATGTTTTTTGCGGCCGGATGATTACTATTCGGTATAACCACCAAATGATAAGGATACCTGAAATATTCAAATTGGGGGGCATTTCCAACCTGCCCTGTAGCTAAAGGTATCACGCTACTTTGCATATCCAGCAATAAATTAGGTTGTAATCGCGCACCATATTTGAATAGCAAATCATCTATATTCAGATTCCTTTCATTAGGCAAATATTCTCCCCGACGCAAGCTATCTAAATGAATAGCTATTTTATCAACGAGAAATAATAATCGGCCACCCTGCATGACATATTGGTCAATTTTGAAATTATCCTTATCGGAAAACGCCGTTTTGGGGGAAGAAATGATTAAGGTTTTTACTGTGCTGTCAATGGTGACGACACTATCGAGAACAATACGTCCGGTATTAAATGTTTCCCTCAGGCTATTTTCAATATCAGCGGTTTCGGCAGGTAAACTTTCTCCATGGCCGTCCAAAAAAAGCAAGGTTGGTTTTGT
>JBILDL010000468.1:0-2666 GCA_044352635.1 Saprospiraceae bacterium
AACTAAATTGGCAAGGAAGAAACCAGAAATTATAGGAGAAGAATTAGGTCAAATACTGTTAAGAGATTTTTCCGAATTGGATTCTTTCAATGTTATTCAAGGTTTTTTGAATCTTTCTTTGGTACCCGCGTTTTGGAATTCTTTCGTTTTGAGCCTTCAGGATAATCCTTCCTTTGGGGAGCTTCCGGCAAATGGTGAAAAGGTTTTGGTAGAATTTTCTTCCCCAAATACAAACAAGCCTCTTCATTTAGGCCATATTCGAAATATATTGATTGGCTGGTCTGTATCAAAAATTTTGAAAGCAGCAGGTTTCGAAGTTTTTAGGGTTCAGATTATCAATGATAGAGGTATTGCAATATGCAAAAGCATGTTGGCTAGAAAAATATGGGGTGCCGATAAAACACCTCAAAGTACTGGAATAAAAGGTGATTTTTTTGTAGGAAGTTATTACGTTCTCTTTGAACAGAAGTTTCAGGAAGAGTACGCAAAATGGCAACTAACCTCTGAGGCTAAGGAAATATTTGAGGCCAGGAAAAAACCGGATCAATCAGAGGAAGCTTTTTTTAAATCTTATAAAGATTTGTATTTCAATGCTTACAGTGAATTAGGTAAGCAAGCTGGTGAAATGTTGCGCAACTGGGAGGCTGGTGAAAAGGAAACGATCGCTACCTGGTTACAAATGAATCAATGGGTGTATGCCGGCTTTGATCATACCTATCAATTGTTAGGTGTTCATTTCGATAAATTGTACTATGAGTCACAAACTTATCTCTTAGGCAAAGACATCGTTCAGGAGGGGATGGAAAAATCAGTATTTTATAAAGAAGCTGATGGTTCTGTTTGGATAGACCTTACAGATGTTAAACTCGATAAAAAGGTAGTCCTCAGAAAAGACGGTACTTCCGTATATATTACCCAAGATTTAGGTACCGCCGCACTAAGGTATGACGATTTCAAAGCCAATAAAATGATTTACGTTGTTGCAGATGAACAAAATTATCATTTTCAGGTGCTTTTCGAAATAGCTAAAAAATTGAAAGTACCTTATGCTGAAGGACTTCATCATTTGTCTTATGGAATGGTCGATCTGCCAACTGGCAAAATGAAATCGAGAGAAGGTACAGTGGTCGATGCAGATGATTTAATTGAAGAAGTAGTCCTCGAAGCGAGAAAAAATTCAGAAGAGCGGGGTGTACTGGCTGATTTATCTGATGCCGAGCGTTCAGAAATTATCAGGAAGATAGGTCTTGCAGCGCTTAAATATTTTATTATAAAAGTGCAGCCGCAAAAAAGAATGACCTTCGATCCAAAAGAATCGGTAGATATGCAAGGTCAAACGGGTCCATATATTCAAAATGCTTTTGTTAGAATTCAATCTGTTTTACGCAAAGCAGGTGAATTTGATGCCGACCTGGCGGGTAATTATCTTGAATTTGTATTGGAGGAAAGAGAAATCATTCAACAATTGTATCAATATCCTAATGTTATAGAGGAATCAGCTGTACAATATGATCCTTCAGCTATAGCAAATTATGCTTATGCCTTAGCAAAAAATTACCATCGTTTTTATCATGAACATTCTATCCTCAAAGCGGATGATTTGGCAGTGAGAAGTTTTAGGTTATGCATGAGTAAGGCAGTAGGCAGTGTTCTAAACCACAGCATGAATCTTTTGGGTATAGAAATGCCTGATAAGATGTGATTTATATATAAGTTAAGAAATTATTATGTCGCAAATTGAGGAAAAAGAAGAAAAATCATTACATTTTATCGAGCAGATAATACTTGATGATTTAGCCGAAGGAAAAAATATGGGGCGTTTACAAACTCGTTTTCCCCCAGAGCCAAATGGTTATTTACATATAGGGCATGCTAAAGCTATTGTAGTTAATTTTGGACTCGCTGCGCAATATGGCGGTGATTGTAACCTTAGGTTTGATGACACAAATCCCATAACGGAGGAGACGCTTTTTGTTGACAAAATAAGAGAGGATGTTTCCTGGTTGGGTTATCAATGGGCAAAAGAATGCTATGCATCTGATTATTTTGAAACATTATATGCTTTTGCCCATGACCTGATTGACAAGGGGCTGGCGTATGTTGATGATTCGTCGTCAGAGGAAATTGCCGAAATGAAGGGAAATCCTGTTACCCCAGGAAAAAATAGCCCATTTAGAGACAGAACCATAGCTGAAAATAAAGATTTATTTACAGCCATGAAAAATGGTTCTTTTAAGGATGGAGAAAAAGTGCTTAGGGCTAAAATTGATATGTCTGCCGCAAACATGCATTTTAGAGATCCTATCATTTATCGTATTAAGCATGCTCATCATCATAGAACAGCAAATAAGTGGTGTATATATCCAATGTATGACTTTGCTCACGGGCAAAGTGATGCTATAGAAAATGTAACTCACTCCCTTTGTAGTTTAGAATTCAGACATCACAGAGATCTTTACGATTGGTTCATTAAACAATTAAATATATTTCCTTCCCGTCAAATTGAATTTGCAAGAATGAATGTAGCTTACATGATTACAAGTAAGCGTAAACTATTAAAATTGGTTCAGGAGAACTTAGTTTCTGGATGGGATGACCCTAGAATGTCAACAATCTCGGGTATGCGCCGAAGAGGCTATCCGGCCAAAGCGATTGTCGCTTTTTGT
>JBILDL010000467.1:0-2666 GCA_044352635.1 Saprospiraceae bacterium
GATATTTTTCCTGCGCATGACCACAAATGAAAATCGTATCCTTATCGTATTCCTTTACAATTTTTTCAAGTGTTTCTATCCATTGATCGATAGAGGCACCACCTGGAACATCAATAAAAGGAAATCTGCGGTTAAAAACCAAATCACCCAAGTGAGCAACATTGGCATTTTCAAAATGCACCACAATATCCCCATTGGTATGCCCCCTTCCAAAATACCGGCATTCGACAGACTCCTTGGCTAGTTTAAATGTCGCCTTATCTATGACCACCGTGTCGGCAAGCAGGTTTTTATCTAAAGCATTTTGAGAAAGTGCCGTTTTTTCTAAATTAATCCGACAATTCTCATGAGAAACCACTTTGTCAACCACATCCTTAAAAACAATATTTCCGGCCGTATGATCCCCGTGATGATGCGTATTGATAAGCAAATTTATTTTATTGGCATTCACTTTACGTATCTCCGCCAGCATATTAGCCGCTTGTTCAGGAAACTGGGTGTCAATAACCACAGACTGGTCTTTGGTCAGATAGCAGCCAATGGTTCCTCCTCTTTCCGTATAATAACCAACATTCCCTCTTATCATCGTCATATTTCCAGCAAGTGAAAATCGACCCATTAATGGATTTAACCAGGCAAAACCAGCGATTGCAGCAGATTGCTTTAAAAATGCTCTCCTGTTTTTCATGGTTTTACTTTGCTGACTTGTAAAGAATAGATGGTTGTACTTTGAAATGTTTCTCCTGGTTTTAATACGGTTGTAGGGAAAGCTGGATGATTTGGAGAATCAGGGAAATGTTGAGTTTCAAGACAAAAACCATTTCTAAAAGCGTATTTATTCCCTCTTTTACCTGTTAAGCTACCATCCAGAAAATTTCCACAATAAAATTGCATACCAGGTTGAGTCGTTTTCACTTCTAAAAGACGACCACTTGAAGCTTCCCAAACCTGAGCAGCAACAGATAGTTCATCGCTATTTTTATTTAACACAAAATTATGATCATAGCCCTTTCCTCTTATTATTTGATCAAACTCGGCATTGACCCTTTCGCCGATAAGATGCCATTCCCTAAAATCAAAAGGAGTATTAGCAACATCCGCATGATTCTCCAACGGGATCAAGGTACTATCCACCGGGGTAAACTGATTGGCAAATATTTTTAACTGATGATCTAAAATATCTCCATTCCCCTCGCCTTTCAAATTGAAATAGGCATGATTTGTAAGATTGACTACGGTTGTTTTATCTGTAGTCGCCTTATAATCGATGGAAAGTTCATTGTTATCATTTAATCTGTAAGTGACCTCCACTTGCAAATTCCCTGGATATCCTTCCTCCATATCAGGGCTATTCAGCGTTAAGATAACACCTACCGCTTCCTTTTCTTCCAATGATTTTGCGCTCCATAGTTTTTTATGGAATCCTAATGGGCCGCCATGTAAAGCATTAGGAGGATTGTTAATGGCTAAAGAATAGGATTTACCTTCCAGCGTAAATTGGCCCAAAGCAATTCTATTGGCATAACGACCGACTAAAGATCCGAAATATGGATGTGTTCCCTGATAGGATGACAAATCCTTAAATCCTAAAATAACGTCATCAAAATTTCCGTCTTTATCAGGAGCTGACCATCTGGTAATGGTACCACCAAAGGTAGAGATATCTACCTCTAACCCGTTTGTATTTTTTAATGTAAAGAGCTGTGCTTCTCCCTCTGGCGTATTGCCGAAGGACGTAGAACTGACCGAAAGTTTACTCATGGTATTTTCCTTGTTTGTGTTTGACTGACATCCCCAATTCATTAAGATTGAAATGCAGCATAATGTCCAGATATATTGTTTCATTTTTGTTCAGTTAATGGTTTAAAAATATAATGGATAATCAAAATCAGCCATTGAAATATAAATATGCCCCTAAAATAAGTACCAGAACCAACAAAGTGGCGAATATATCCATTTTATTATAACTGGAACGCGTTTCCAGCTCTTGTTCCTCGTTAACGGTATCCATGGTTAATCCAGCGAAGGAAGCATAGTCTGGAGCAGGCGTGGCATAACTAACCACAACCATGACCAACCCACTAACGATTAAGATAACTAAGCTATAATATTGAAAGAAAAAGTTATTAACAATCCATAAAAAAGAGCCGGAAGCGTAGGAAAAACCCTCATTTAACATAACGGGTGTATCGACCGCTAAACGAAATAATCCCATAAGGAATCCTACAATTAGAGCGGCTAAAGCACCTTGCGCGTTCATTCTTTTATTAAAAATGCCAAAAAAGAAAACCACAAAAATAGGAGGAGCCAGATAGCCCTGGACACTTTGCAGATAGTCATAAAGTCCTCTGCTCCCTTGGATCACGGGAATCCATAATAATCCAATAACTACCATGATAGCTGTAGCTATTTGTCCGACCCTCACTAAGGATTTTTCAGAAGCACCAGGTTTAAATTTTGAATATAAATCCATAGTAAATAAAGTGGAAGAGGCATTAAAAACGCCTGCCAGGGAACTCATCAATGCGGCTAACAATCCGGCAACCACAATCCCCCTAATACCAGAAGGCAAAATGTGAGCCACCAGTAAAGGAAAAGCTTGTTGAGCATTTGCTTTAACCAGTACCCCGTTTTCATCTAATAAAGCCTGACTCATAAGAGGCATT
>JBILDL010000049.1:0-9160 GCA_044352635.1 Saprospiraceae bacterium
CTTTATGTAGGGAAATTTTTATTTCCTCCTGCATGGCTTCTCCTGAATAAAAGTAAATACATGCGTTTGCACTTTCCCAGGCGGAAGAAGCTTTTTTTATCGTTTTCCAGGAGCCAATGTTGTTTACCCCAATTTGAATGCCTTGCCAGGCAGCTTCACAAAGGCGTGACAATGGGGTAGCTGAAATATCTGTTAACAAGAAAATAATGCCTGTTTTTTCGTTGAACCTATCTTTATTTTGAAAGGTAAACTGGCGAAATATTTTCTGAACAGTAGAGAAACGCAAGTCTTCACCCAGGCCGAGAAATATAAATCGTTTGTTATGCACATTCACTACAAACTCTTTTCCAGCTTCTCCTGAAAAATCTTTGTCGGAAATGAAAGGAATATCCAGCGTCAGATTTTTCAGAAGATTTAAATCCGTTTTTCCCTTTACGCCAATAATCCAGTCAGAACAGGAGGAAAAATCAGTAACGATTTCGTATTTTAGCATTTTATGATGGTATTTATGCAAGTGCAAATTATTTAGTAATGTAAAATTAGGATTTTACCTTAATTTCCAAAGGAAGTATAAACTACTACCGTTTTTTTATTTATTATTGTTTATTATTTGTAAAGTTAAAAAGGGAACTATGGAGCCAATATGGGGATTTGATTTAGGAGGTACTAAAATCGAAGGGGTCATTTTAAAAAGTAAGGATGAACCCAATAATATCATTGCCAGAATGCGCGTACCCACTGAAAAAACAAAAGGGTATGATCATATTATAGGTCAAATTGGTCTTTTGGTAAATAATTTGAAGGAAGCAACGGGTTTAACTCCCACCCGTATCGGTTTGGGTACGCCTGGTGCCCTCGATCCTATCACACAGACTCATAAAAACAGTAATACCACAGCTATAAATGGCATGCCGTTCAAACGGGATCTTGAAAAAGCGCTGGGTATTTCATTTGAAATGGCCAATGATGCCAATTGTTTTGCCATCGCAGAGGCTCGTATGGGCGTGGTTCAGGATGTAATGCCCGATGCAAAAATGGTCTTTGGTGTTATTATGGGTACCGGCGTTGGCGGTGGCCTGGTCTTGAATGGCAGCGTTTGGAATGGTCGCCAGGGTATTGGAGGTGAATGGGGACATAGTTTTTTAGATGAATCAGGAGGTGTTTGTTATTGTGGAAAAACAGGTTGCGTAGAAACTGTTATTTCCGGACCTGCTTTGGAAAGATATTACAAAGGATTGACCGGTCAGGATATGCACCTCAACGATATTATTAAAAAATATAAAGATGGTTCTGATCAGGCAGCTACCCAAACAGTGAAAAGACTCATTTATTTCTTTGGAAAGGGTATTGCCAATCTGATTAATATCCTCGATCCCGATGTTATTGTCCTTGGTGGTGGTTTAGCGAATATAGATCTTCTCTACACGGAGGGTATCGAATCTGTGAAGGAGCACGTTTTTAATCCAAGATTAGACACTATTATCGTTCCTCCTAAATTGGGCGATAGCGCGGGTGTTTTTGGCGCCGCTTTTTTAGTCGCTTAATGAGAAGTACATTTTTATTTCAAGGGCTTTGTACCTAAAATAATAATTATAACTACCTGAATAGCAACGATTTATAATCTTTGTTATTTAGGTAGCTTGTTTTAAGTCGTTTATAATTAAATGAAATCTATATTTTTATAAATGCCTCTTTATTTGATATTCTAATAATTTAATGTTATATTGCTTTATTATCATTAGGGGGACAATTCAATGCTTTGCATGAATAACTTCCTCTATAGGGTCAAAATCAGGCTCTTTTTCTTTCTTTTCCTATCTGGTTTATTATCTTCTCGTTTGAACGCTGCCATTTGGAGAGATTCATTAGTTCTCCCACAATCTGGGCAGTTAACATTGTTTGGATTCCACCTGTTTAAAGAAAATAATTTACCAAATCCGCTTTCTTCCTATAACCTGCCCTCAGCGGACTACCGATTGGCACTCAATGACAAAATATCTATCCAGATAATAGGTCGTTCTCAAGCTAATTTTGTATTTTCTATCGATGAAAAGGGATTTATTTCACCCGATCAAATGCCTGGCATTTTTCTCGCTGGACTGACCTTTTTGCAGGCAAAGAAGGTATTATCCACCCATTTTTCCCGTTTTTATACCTTTTCTTCCGGACAGTTTATAGTTTCTCTAGTTCCTTCAGGTAAAATAAGGGTGTACGTTTTAGGCAATGTGCAGGAGGAGGGTTTTTACGAACTTCCGGCTATGTCCAATGTATTTCAAGCTATCGCGGCGGCGGGTGGTCCGACAAATAGGGCCTCTATCAGGAATATCAAAATGATACAACAGGGTAAAGCCAGTAATTTCGATGTCTATGCCTTTAGTTCTTATCCAAATGGAGAAATTCCCACGCAGCTTCATGATCTTGATATTGTTCATCTGCCTGTTTCAAAAACGGTCGTTTCTTTGACGGGAGCCATACATCGTCCGCTCAAATATGAAGTGCTCGATGGTGAATGTTTAAGTGATATGATTCATTTTGGAGGTGGATTATTACCGTCGGCAAATGTTCAACATGCTAAGCTGTTCAGATATACAGAAAATGTACAATTACAAATAGATATTTATCTGCCACCGTATTTAGCGGGGAAATCTTGTTTTACCTTTCAACCAGGAGATTCTCTGGTGTTCAAGGAGATTAATGAGCTATCTCAAAATAGGGTTAAAATAAGTGGGGCTGTCCTTTTTCCAGGTTTTTATGGCTTGGATAGTAGCAAGACAATCCATAGTTTATTTAAAAAAGCTATATTATCGGAGGGTGCATCAAAAGATCAGTTTACACTCCTCAGGAAGGATGAAAATGGGGCTTTGGGTATTAAAAAAATGTCTCTCAAGGCGTCTGAGGGGTTTGTTGATGTTGAATTAATGGCTGGGGATGAAATTATCATCGATTTTAAATCAAAATTTAAAGAGGAGTTTACTATTGAGGTAGCAGGGAATGTAAAGGTTCCATTTGTCAGATCATTTCCCCCGGGGAAGCAACTTCATATTTCTGAGGCTATTTTTATGGCAGGCGGCTTAGCCTCCGGAGCGTCTGATAAGGCATATATTTTTCGAACGAATCCCAATACACCACAACAGACCATTTACTTGACTTTAGAGATCAATTCAATGCTTGATAATCCATTATCAGACAAGGATGTATGGCTGGAAACGGGAGATAAATTATTTGTACCGGATAAGACTTACCTTTACTTTCCAACGCAAATTGGTCTGTTTGGTGCAGTGAAATTCCCACAAGAATTTGCATTTGACTCTTCCCTGAAACTTCAGGATATGTTCCGGCTTTCTGGTGGAATAACTGATGGTGCCGATATCAGTAACGTTGAGGTTTTTCGGACTATTTATAAGGAAAATATACCTACACTTACCAAAATAATTATACCATTATCTGATTCATTTTCATTTAAAGATGAAACAAGTGCCTTCAAATTAATGCCAGGAGATAAGATAATGGTAAGAAGTAGGAAAAATCTTGCAGCTACAAAAACCGTTTTCTTATCCGGAAATATACAACGGTATGGGAACTATTTTTCAGACAAACAACCTTATTTTCTGTCTGATTTGATAGTGGATGCAGGAGGTCTTACCGTACATTCAACAATTTTGCATGGCAAACTGGTAAGAAATATAAAGGGGCGTTTTGAACAACCATTTAATCTTCAATCAGCCCTTAATTTTCCCCATAACGTAAATTATGACCCTATTTTGCAGCACAATGATTCAGTATATATAGAGGAAACAAACAATATCGTTTTTTTAGAAGTGCCTGATTACAAACAATTTGGAATGGATACCTCCATGAGATTTATTCCGGTAGCATTTAAAGGTAATTATGGGGTCAAATGGTATTTGGATCAATTTGGTGGCCCAATTCTAACGTCGAAAATCGATGGGACGGTTACTATTTCAAGATTGACAGGAGAGTTAATATCTGCAAATTTAAAGGATTTGTCAAAAAACGGGTTAAAGGTAATGTCAGGGGATATCATCAAAGTGTCAGCAGAAAACAGACCAGATAGCCGGGTAAGAAACCAAATCGATTGGGGTAAAATAACAGATAGAATATTGGGCATAACGACCACTCTTTCTCTCTTTCTGGTATATCTGAACAGATGAAAACAATAGCTGACGATCCAAAAGACGAAAATATAACATTGAAGCCTACTAATACGATTACCATTGAGTATTTGATGGATGTACTAAGGAGTTACTATGCTCTAATGTTGAAAAATAAGTTTACATTTTTATTGTTTTTTTTCATTGGGGGGGCTGTAGGATTTTCCTATGCCCATTTTCTGAAAAAGGTACAATATTTATCCCGGCTTACTTTTGTAATTGACAGACCAGCCGTTAATACGGAAGAGGAGCATCTTTTGCATTATTCAGGGGTGAATACGACGGGTAATCCATCCTCAAAGCTGTTAAATGGCGATAATCTTCGAATTATTCTTCAATCGGATATGATCATAAAAGAGGCGCTTCTCAGCCCAATTATTGCATTGAAGGGAAGGAACCTGTTATCTCTTTTAGGGAGGGAAAGTTTGATTTCCTTGTCGGTAAACTCAAAAGATAGCCTGACAAATATGACTATCAAAAAATTAAAAAAAAGTCATCTGCTCGTTGGTAAATTAGAAGAAATGGGTTCCATGTACTTTATTGAAATGCATCATGACCAACCACTTTTTTGTTATTATTTTCCCGAAAAGCTGTTGGAAAGTTTATTGAAATTTTATGAAACCGAAAAATCTAAGGAGCTTGAAAGGTATATAACAACGCTTCGCAGGCAACGGGTAAATATCAACAATGAAATAAAAAATGCTCAGAGGGTATGGTACGCCAAAAAAAATCGATCAAGAAATCTGGTTTTTTTTGAAGATCAGTTCCTTTTGGAAAAGCTGGAAAAAAACATTGAAGAGGCTCAATTAAAGTTAAAAATAAATGAAGAAATACTTGATATTGCTGTTTATCAGCAATCAAGAAAATCGTCTTTTATACATCTGATCGATACACCTGTTTTGCCATTGGAATTTAAGGGTAGAAAAAGATGGAAACATGCCTTTATTATTGGTTTTTTATTTCTTTTTATACCTTTTAATTTGTATTTAGATATCGTAAAAAAATAAAAAAAAATAGTCAAACTATGGTTATATTTGAGTTGTATTTTTTGATAGCTTAATCTTAACATATATAGGGTTTTTTACAGTTTATATAGCCTCGATTTACTTAGGTGCAAATGAAATTTTTTATATATCTACTCTTATTTAATTTTAGTTTTTTTTCTTTGTTAGCGCAAGGGGGTTTTCAGTATGGTGTCAATATAAATGATAAAACATCTGTTTTTGTTACTCCTGCCAAAATAAGTTCGGAGGAGGTTCTCCTGGTAATACGTAAAAAAAATATAAAGCAAATTAATAGTAAGGTTTCCCACGGGCTAACTACAGATTACTTCTGGGTAACTTTCAACATATCAGATATAATTAATAAAAATAAAAGTCATATCATTGAATTAAATAGTCCACACATTGATTCTGCTGCTTTATATTTGGTTAAGGAGGGAAAGACAAAATTAATTGCTGAAATTGGGGATAAGATTCCATTTACAAAACGTCCGATTATTCATCCTAAGTTATTGTTCCCATTACCAGAAGGGGTTGAGAACGGAGAATATTTATTAAAAATTGATAAACAAGGTGGATCCGCTAATTTTCCTCTTTATTTGTGGGAAAAAGATAGTTTTGAATACCACAATACCAAAGAAATGTTACTCTGGTATGCATTTATGGGTTCTTTTGTTTTCTTTTTTATTTTAAGTGCAATTGCTTCAAAATTATTGAATAATCAATTATTTAAATATTATAGTTTATTTGTTTTTGTTGTGTTGTGCTATAATTTTATAACCTCCGGTTTTTCATTTGCTTTTATTTATCCCAATAATATTTGGTTAAATGATGCATTAAGATTTTTAATATTACCCTTATTTGGGTTTTCTTATGTGTCTTTTACCCGGTATTATTTTGATGTGAACAGGGCATTTCCATTAATTGGTATCTATGGTAATGTAATAAATTCTGTTTTTGTTATATTGACCTTTTTAGGGATAGTTTTTATGGGCACTTTACAAAAGTACGCCATTCCTGTAGTAAGTATTTTATATATAAATCTTATTGCTTCTGTTATATGGTCTCTTGTAATTATTTTTTGGGTATGGGCCAGATTAAAGTACAGGACTATTTTATTTTTGTGTGCATTTTCTGGCAATATCTTAGTATTGATTTTTAATGTATTAACTGAATTTGGCCTGGTAGAAAAAACGCTATTTCGCTTTAATCCCATATTTATAGCTAATTTTCAAGAGGTTGCTGTCATGTCTATTGGGATGATTTTTTATTTAAGTAAAATTCAAAAAGAGAGAAAAAATCTAAAAGCTGAAAGAGATCAAATCACAGAAAATGAAACTCAATTGAGGGAACAGTTAAAACAATTTATGGCCCAAAAAAAGCTAAATGACATATTTGTTACAAATAAGGAAGAAGTATTATCACAATATTCTTACGTGTTGAAAGATAAAACCGTTATTAATCTGTCAGAGGTTATTTTTATCGAATCAATGGATCATAATCTAACGTACCATTTTAATAATAGAAAGATTACCGAAAGAAAAACCATTAAAGAGTTTTTAGAAAAGGTTACAAATGAAAACTTCATACAAGTTCATAAAAGTTTTATTGTAAACAAAGAGTATATAGTCACCATAGAATCTAATAAGATATCTATGGCATATGGAATCATCGTTCCATTCTCCAGAACATTCAAAGCTAAATTTTCAAAGTAAAATGCCGAAAAATACTCATTTATGAGTATATGATTTGTAAAATGTTCCAAATACCTTTGGAATAGTTTACCATACATTCTATTGTTCCACTTGTAGAGATATAAAATATGAAGCAGTCATTCTATGTTTTTATTTGTTTTAATCTCCTTTCCTTTGGCTTGTTCGCGCAAGGAACCATCACCTACGGAGGCAGGGGCATAAAACCCTACCAAGTCATTGCCAGTGACCAGGCAAAGCTTAAGGAAACGCCCGATACCCTTAAAGATGATTCCGCTATGGACGGAACGGGTATGGATTACAACTGGTACAATATGGGACGCCTGATGCGACAGGCTACCTTGGGGGTCAACTTCAACGACATGAAGGAATTTGTTAAAATGACCCCTGAAAAATGGATTGATGAGCAAATGAAAATGACTTCTCCCAACATGCTGGATAAAATGCTCAAGGATAGAATTTTATGGAGAGATTATGTTAAATCATTAGGGTATGATTTTAAAGATGATACTGTGACCGTTAAATCAGAGGATTTTAACATTGCCTGGTGGGATCATAATCTAAACAATAAAGATTATTTTAAACAAAGGATGGCTTATGTCTTGAGTCAAATATTTGTTATTTCCTCTCGTTCCGATGTTATTAGTGAACATGCTCATGGTCAAGCCAGCTATTATGATCTTTTGGTCAAGCATTCTCTTGGGAATTTTAAAAACCTCTTGATGGATATCACGCTACATCCGAGCATGGGTATTTATCTCAGTCATTTTAATAATTCTAAGACCATTCCAGAGAGAAACATACATCCTGATGAAAATTATGCCCGTGAGGTCATGCAGTTATTTTCTATTGGGCTTCATCAAATAAACATAGATGGTAGTCTAAAGCGCGATTCTCTGGGTAATCTAATCCCCACTTATACGCAAAAAGATATCAAAGAATTGGCTAAAGTTTTTACAGGATTGAGTGCGGGAAGAGCAGGCCAGTTTAGTAAACCTGACAGGCCTGTAAATTTTGGATTTGATCGTTATAGTACAGATTTCTCAGTGCCAATGGCCATGTTTGAAGAGTGGCATGAGTTTGGTGGAAAATCATTTTTAAACCTTTATATTCCTAGCGGACAAAAAGGAATGAAAGATATTGAGATGGCTATAGATTATATTTTTAAACACCCCAATGTGGGACCTTTTATTGGAAAGCAGTTGATTCAAAAAATGGTTACCAGTAATCCAAGTCCCTCTTACATAAAAAAAGTAGCGGAAACATTTAATGATAACGGACAAGGGGTAAGAGGAGATATGGCCGCGGTTTTTAAAGCTATCTTGCTGCATCCAGAAGCAAGATCTTGTGAATCTATGTTATCATCTACTCAAGGAAAGTTACAGGAGCCTTTGGTTCGTTTTTTTGAAAGGATTCGAAACTATAAGGTAATACCAGATGCAAATAATAAAATATTTACAAATGGGGGATCGGCTAATTGGAATTATGATCAGAATATCATGGCAGCTCCCTCCGTATTTAATTTTTATCAACCTGGTTATTCTCCCCTTGGTTCCCTTAGGAGCAATAATTTATTGGGACCAGAATTCCAGATGCATAATTCTACAAGCTCTTTGCGATGGGCAAATTCAGCTATGAATGGGGATTGGCAACTTAGTTATATCTGGCAAACACAGAGAGAGGGATTTTATGAACTGGATATCTCTGATTTAAATACTTATGCGAATGATTCTGAAGCATTATTAAATCAACTTGATAAACGATTTACAAGAGGTCAACTAACTTCCAGAACCAGGAAATTGATGAAATATAATATCGATCGAAATCTAAGAACTCGGGAACGTGTCCAAAGCGCCATTGGCATATTATTGCTCTCCCCTGAGTATAACATATTAAAATAAGTCCCAATGAATAGAAGAAATTTTTTAAAAGCAGGTGCTTGCTCGGGCATGGGTTACCTCACCTTATTCAATTCTGCCATAAATCTTAAAGCAATTGGATCAGCGGCATTAGATAATTCCGAGTCAAATGACGAATATAAAGCATTGGTTTGTATTCTTTTAGCCGGGGGAAATGATAGTTATAATATGCTGGTTCCTATGGACCCAAATGCCTATAATGCCTATTCAACGTCGCGTTCAAATATGGCTTTGGCAACTAAAAATTTAATTGCATTAGATTCCTCTCTTACGGGAGGAGTGCCCTATGGCCTTCACCCTGCCATGCCAGAACTTGAGGATTTACTCTCTTCTGGGGAGGCTGTATTCATTAATAA
>JBILDL010000470.1:0-2664 GCA_044352635.1 Saprospiraceae bacterium
ATAAAGCGATTGAAAAAGGAAAGTTAAAACACCGAGAAACACAAATAAGCCGAAAATTCTATTGGTTAATAAACCGTCCAGCTTTTCCGAAAAGGTAAATCCGTCGCTTTCTCCTTTCTTTAACACGGATGACAACAGCGGCGTAAAAAAGTTATAACGTTGAGTCACTTCCCTTACTTGAAAAGGCAAACTTTTAAACGTATTTTCCCCAAGAATACTTAGCAAATGAATTCGTTCACTGGCTGAAATAAAAGGAAGCCATTGAGCATGATGGGCAATTAGTAAACGCTTGTATGGTGAATATGCAGGAAAAACAGCATTTAGCTGTTGGGTCATATTTTCTTCTGTTTCTGAAAACTTATACGCTGAATTCTTTGAGCTATTCCTTACATTTTTTAGTTCTATGAGTTCCTTTACCCTATTCAGCAGGTCAGAAATACCCTCTCCACTTCTGCCACTGACAGAAACCACCGGAACATCCAGTTTTTCAGAAAGGCGTTCAACATCAATATCCACCTTTTCCTTTTGGGCTAAATCAATCATATTCAGCACCAAAATCAAAGGTACATCCATGTCTCTTAACTGGTCTAGGAGCAGTAAATGCTTATCCAGCTTCGTAATATCAGCCACATAACAAATTACATCGGGGTGATATACATCTTTTGTGTCCAAAAGACTTTGAACCACCAGTTTTTCATCTCTCGAGGTGGGATATAAATTGTAAAGACCGGGAAAATCAACCCATGAAACCCGCGTTCCGTCCGATAATTTAGTATCTGCAGATTTTATATCAACGGTAACGCCTGGAAAATTTCCTACCTTTTGTTGTAATCCTGTGATAAAATTAAATAGCGATGATTTTCCACAATTAGGATTACCTATAAGGGCAACACGCGTTGGCTTCCGTTCTGATTCCACGATAATGATATGATAAAATTTACATCAACACAATACAACAAGCCTCCTCACTTCGCATGGCAATGTGCAACCCATCAGATTTTACATACCAACCGCCACCGAATGGCGCCTTACGCAAAATTTCAATGGTGCAACCAGGTACCAGACCCATCGATATTAACCGACAAGCCACCTGTTCATCTTTGAAATAGGAAACTACTCCTTTGACGCCGACGCGTGCACAGGAAAGGATTTTCTCACTTGTATGAAGCTTTACCACTTGATTGCTTATTTTGATTTAATCTAATTAACACAAATCTAACTCAAAAATAAATGCAATGTTTAAAAATTAAGATGTCAAAAGTCATCTCGTAAAAAAATACCTAATATTAGGTATTGGCAAAAAAATATCTTCATTGGAAATCTTTATAAATTTAAATATTTATCTTTAGCTAAAACACTTAAAATAATTTTTAAAAATGCAAAATCGCCGCCATTTCCTTCAAATTATTCCTTTATCGCTGGGTATGATGAGCCTTTGGCCCAAATGGATTGAAAATAATGAGTTAAACACGCCTCGTTCTGTTCCGGATGGTCCACCCCTTCGAGTGGCTTTTCTCGGACTGGGAAGTTATGCCAATAGAGTGGCAGAAGCCATTAAAGACAGTGAAAGGGTCAAAATAACAGGGCTAATAAGTGGAACTCCCACCAAATTGGAAACTTGGAAAAATAAATACCAAGTGCCCGACAGTAGCTGTTATCATTACGGAAATTTTGATGACATAAAAAATAATCCCAATATAGATGCCGTCTATATCTGCACTCCCAATGCACTGCATAAAAATCAAACCCTGCGACTGGCCGCAGCAGGTAAACACGTTATTTGCGAAAAACCTATGGCCATAAACGTGAAAGAAGCGAAAGAAATGATTAGTGCCTGTGAAAAAGCAGGCGTAAAGCTTTTGGTTGGTTACCGTATGCATTTCGAAGCTAAAACACAGGAAATTGTAAAAATGAGAATGGCAGGGGATTTCGGTAAACTCGTATTTTTTCAAGGTCTTTGTGGATTTAAAATCGGTGACCCCAATCAATGGCGTTTAAATAAAGATTTGGCGGGCGGCGGTGCCATGATGGATATTGGTATTTATGCCATCAATGGGGCACGTTACATGATTGGTGAAGATCCGATTTGGATAACTGCACAGGAAACTAAAACGGATCCTGTAAAATTTAAGGAGGGCGTCGATGAAACCATCCAATTTCAAATGGGCTTCCCCAATGGCGCCGTAGCATCTTGTTTGTCAACCTATAATACCAGCTTTCTTGACCGATTTTTACTCACCGGACATAATGGTTTTGCTGAACTTCAACCCGCAACAGGTTATGGTCCGATAAAAGGTAAAACAAACAAAGGAGAACTTACACAACCCCATGTTACCCACCAATTGATGCAAATGGAGGAGATGGCGGAAATTATTCTGCGAAATAAAACCCCCTTCTTACCTGTAGATGGAAAAGAAGGCCTTAAGGATATGATTATCATAGAAGCCATTTTTAAGGCCGTCCAAACGGGAAATAAAATAAAATTGACATGGGATTAGATTTACCTAAATTTAATAGCTTTACTTTTATGTATTTATTTCACCCTAAATGGTTTTTAATTTCTTTACTTATTTATCTGCCTATGCTCGTTGACGCTCAAAATAATATACCTGATGCCATGGCTAAGAGTCATTCCGATGCTTATGTATTAGGTATTAAAACCTT
>JBILDL010000469.1:0-2664 GCA_044352635.1 Saprospiraceae bacterium
TTACCTTTTCCTGTTGTTTATTTTGAAAAGATTCAATACGAACAGATTTGGCGAAGAAGAACTTATACGCCACATAGATTAACCCTGCTGTAATTAATAATTTAAACATAAGTAAAAATTAAGAATGCAAATATAGGTGAAAAAGTGCAAATATTTAAAGATTAATGATGCCACCGTAATAAAATAGACCTTAAAGAGGGTAAAGAGAACTTGACCTTGGACAAATTAATCATAATTTTTATCTAAATTCGCAGTTAAATTTTTAATTGTTATTTTTGTTAACCATAAAAAGAATAAAAAGCATCCGATGTCACTATACAAAAAAGTATTAAATGCGACCGGTTGGTTAGTTTTGCTAATCAGTACCGTTGTTTATTATTTTTCCGCTGAAAGAACAGGAAGTCTTTGGGATTGCGGTGAATTTATATTGGGAGCCTACAAGCTACAAATTGTTCACCCACCAGGGGCACCCGTATTTTTGTTAGTAGGCAGAATGTTTGCATGGGTAGCTGAGATCCTTTCTGACAATCCGGAGAACATTGCCTTTGCAGTGAATCTTATGTCCAGCTTGTCTTCAGCCTTTGCTGCCATGTTTGTCGCATGGATCACCATGCTTTTAGGAAAATTGATTTTAAAAGGAAGAGAAGAGGAGCCAGATACCTCTGAAATTATAGCTTTGGCTGGTGCAGGTTTAGTCGCTGGTTTGGCTACTGCTTTTAGCACCTCTATCTGGTTTTCCGCCGTTGAAGGTGAAGTTTATGCTCTTTCCACTTTTTTTACGGCATTAACGCTTTGGATTACCGTCAAATGGTATTGCCTTCCTGACGAGCCAAAAAACGACAAACTCCTCATATTAGCCATATATATGACTGGATTGTCAATAGGTGTTCACTTATTAAGTATATTGACCTTCCCTGCTATATCATTATTCTACTATTTTAAAAAGACCCAAAAGAGTACTTTTCTAGGGATGACCATTGCGTCGGTGGTTGGCTTAGTATTTGTTGGTGCGGTTCAGGCTTTTATCATTTCAGGTATCCCTGCAATATGGGGCTGGTTTGAAATTTTAGCAGTTAATTCTTTGGGTTTGCCGTTTAACAGCGGATTAGTTATGCTGCTCCTTTTCCTTGGCGCCATTATTTATGGAAGTCTGGCCTACGCGAGGAAGAAAAATAATGTAATGCTACACAATTTAGTGGTAGCTATGTCATTGATTATCGTTGCATTGTCAACTTATGGGATGGTAATCACCCGTGCCGTTGCCAATCCTCCTATCAACATGAACGACCCTTCCGATGCTATGCGTTTGATTCCCTATTTGAACAGGGAACAGTATGGAGAAAGAGCCTTATTCAGGGGACCAAATTTTGAATCTAATCCAATCGATGTTGTAACAGAACCGAGATATGGTAGAGTGGGTGACAGGTATGAAGTTGTGGATCAGAAAATGACCTATATTTATCCTGAGGCCAGCAAGAAGTTATTTCCAAGAATGTATGATGGTAGTATGGGCAGACCTGCTATATACAAGCAGTGGATGGGTTTAGATCCAAATGCCGCTTTACCTTTCGGAAGACCAAATGGTGCTGATAATTTTAGTTTCTTTTTAAATTATCAGGTGAACTGGATGTACTGGCGTTATTTTATGTGGAATTTTTCAGGTCGCCAAAATGGAGAACAAGGTTATTATACCTGGGATAAATCAGACGGAAACTGGCTGTCAGGTATCTCTTTTATTGACGAAGCAAGACTTGGTTCTCAAAGTAATCTGACAGATGCTATGAAAAATGACCCCGCAAGGAATCGTTATTTCTTGCTACCCTTCTTGTTTGGGGTGCTTGGCATGATTTTCCACTACAGAAAAAGAAAAGATGAATTTATTGCTTTATTAGGCTTCTTCATTATAACTGGTATTGGTATCATTGTATATTCCAACCAACCCCCTAACGAGCCTCGCGAACGTGATTATGTACTCGTTGGTTCATTTTTTACGTTTTGCGTATGGATGGGTATGGGTGTTTTGGCAACCATGCAGTTTTTAATAGCGCGCATAAAGCTTAATTCTTCTATGGCTGCCGCTGTAGCCGCTGGTCTGGTATTGGTTGCACCTATATTGATGGGAACGCAGAACTTTGACGATCATAGCCGTATGGGTCATTATGGTTCAAGAGATTATGCAAGTAACTTCCTGGAATCGTGCGCGCCAAATGCCATCATTTTTACCTACGGCGACAATGACACTTATCCTCTCTGGTATTCCCAGGAAGTAGAGGGAATAAGAAGAGATGTTCGTGTGGTCAATCTTAGTTTAATTGCCGTTGACTGGTATATTGAGGGCTTGAGAAGAAAAATCAACGACTCTCCTCCCATTAAATTAACGCTGACAGCCGATGATTATCGGGGTAGTAAACGAAATCAGATCATGTATCCGGAAGGGCTTACGTCAAACCCAATGACCTTGAAAGATGTATTGAATTTTATGTCTCAGGAAAATGGATTGACTACTCAGGACGGAAATAAGACGGAAACTTATGTTCCAACCAGGGACGCATTTATACCTGTAAACAGGAAAGATGCTATCAAGTATGGTGCCGTTTCTGAAAATGATACAAATTATGTCGATGTTATTCCCTTGCAGTTGTTAGGAAGTGACAATTATATTAC
>JBILDL010000472.1:0-2649 GCA_044352635.1 Saprospiraceae bacterium
TACTTCTCCCAAAACTGGTGCTGCGTTGATTGAAGAAATCATGTTCCATCGCCGCATAGAACTGTGGGGAGAAGGACATCGTTTCCTTGACTTGAAACGTCTTGATCAACCATTAAACAGAAACGGTATTGGACACAATGCTGCCGTTGCACTTATTTTTGATGTACCTGCTGGTGATGTGCGCTGGGAATTCTTAATTCCTCGCCGTGAATTGGATGCTAATAAACTTTCAGTTCAAAATCCATTGTAAGCCATTTGCTTAAAAAGTAAAAAAGCCGAACCTTTTTCGAAGGGTTCGGCTTTTTTTATGCTTTCATACCAATAATAACCCCAAATCTTCCGGTTGTTCCTTTTTCATGTCGGTGAGAAAAAAACAAATGGTTATCCTTTACTGTACAAAAAGGGGATACGGAAATATGATTTTTCATTAACCCGGCATCGGACAAAACCCGAATATTACAAGCCTTTAAGTCAATAAAATATTTATTTTTCTCTTTATTAAAAACATAAAATTCCTGATCAAAATATAGGGCGACATCTTCATCTACCTCAAAAAACGGTTGGCTTATACATGTGCCCACATAAGCGAAACAATCGGAAGGGTTCGTATTAAAAACATCCTTCATTTTTTCTAAAGTCTTTTGAACAATGTTATTTACTGTACCTCTCCAACCTGCGTGAATGGCTGCAACCACTTCGTTTTGGGGATCAAAAAGAAGGATTGGGGTACAATCAGCCACTAATATTTGTAGAAAAATATTTTTTTTATTTGTAATCAGCGCATCAAATCCTTCATAATACCCAGGTTCCACAACGTTAAACACTTCATTTCCATGGCATTGAAACGAACTCGCTATTTGATCACTATTTATTCCCAAATCAGTATATAAGATTTCCTTATTCTGTTGAATGACTTCTTTAAGGTCATTGGTAAACGCACCCAAATTCAAACTACTATAGGGATATGTTGATACACCTCCTAGTCTGGTACTTTCAATAGCCAGTAAATGGTCATGAAAATTAAAAATTTCTATAGCTTGATATCTCATTATTTCATCTATTCAAGCAAAAATAATACCTTTATTAAGAGATTTTTTTAAATCTTAACGTATAGTTTACAAATAAACCTTAGATTTCGAAATATTTTAAAGAATTTGCACTTAATTGTTTTTTATGGATATCTATATCATTTTAGTTGTTCTTCTGATGGTACTTGCTTTTGCTGACTTGGTCGTTGGAGTAAGTAATGATGCCGTTAACTTTCTCAACTCCGCTATCGGTTCTCAAGTGGCATCAAAGAGAAATATTATGATTATTGCCAGTTTTGGCATTTTAATTGGTGCTCTATTTGCTGGAGGTATGATGGAAGTAGCAAGAAAGGGTATTTTTAATCCTCAAATGTTCAATTTCCACGAGGTGATGATTATTTTTCTGGCGGTAATGTTCGCTGATATTATATTACTTGATGTTTTCAATACTTATGGCTTACCAACTTCCACTACCGTAAGCATCGTATTTGAATTGCTTGGTGCAGCCATCATTGCAGCTATAATTAAACTTTCGACAAATCCACAAAATGCTGATGATATATTAAGTTATATAAATTCTGGTAGTGCCTTAACGATCATTTCAGGTATTTTTATATCCGTGGGTGTTGCGTTCATATTCGGTTTAGTTATCATGTATTTGGTAAGATTATTCTTCACTTTTAATCCAGTGACACAAACTCAATATCAGGGTGTCATCTGGGGTGCGCTATCGCTTAGTGGAATCACGTATTTCTTATTATTCAAGGGCCTTGAGGGAGCAGTATTCATCCCCGCTTCCCTTATTGAATGGACAAAAGCTAATACTGCTGAAATGTTTGGAATTACCATTATTTTTTGGCTGATTGTCTTTTACGTCTTATCCAACTTTTTTAAATTTCCAATTCTCAAAATCGTAGTGCTTGCAGGTACATTTGCCTTAGCAATGGCATTTGCCAGTAACGATTTAGTAAATTTTATTGGCGTTTCAGTAGCGGGTTTCGAAGCCTACGATACGTGGAAATCGAGTGGTGTTGCCGCTGACAGTTTATTAATGGTATCATTGTCTAAAGCTTATCCTGCACCTACTTATATGCTGGTTATTGCAGGCATTGTCATGATTTTCACCTTGTGGTTTTCAAAAAAGGCAAAAACAGTTACGGAAACTGAAGTAAGTCTTGGAAGACAATCGGAAGGCTTAGAGAGATTTTCTTCCAATCGCTTTGCACGTGGTTTAGTAAGATTAACATGGAAACCAAATAGAAAAACCAATACTTCTTCGAATGGTTTTTTCCATTGGGTTGAAAACAGGTTTCAACCATTTAAACCCTTAAGAAATGAAATGATCATCGCAAATCCTCCTGCTTTTGATTTGGTTCGTGCCTCCGTTAATCTTTCCGTTTCAAGTTCACTTATTGCCTTTGCTACCTCTTTAAAACTACCTCTTTCTACTACTTTCGTTACTTTCATGGTGGCTATGGCTACCTCTTTGAGTGATAGAGCATGGGGCCGAGATAGTGCCGTTTTTAGAGTTAGTGGAGTGCTAAGTGTTATTTTAGGTTGGCTTTTGACCGCTTTTATTGCCTTTAGTGTTTCTGGCCTTTTTGCCTTTATTATGTTCAAA
>JBILDL010000471.1:0-2649 GCA_044352635.1 Saprospiraceae bacterium
TTC
The DNA here is from genome assembly GCA_044352635.1 of Saprospiraceae bacterium. Lineage (GTDB taxonomy): Bacteria > Bacteroidota > Bacteroidia > Chitinophagales > Saprospiraceae > BJGN01. The sequence continues at coordinate 4 of JBILDL010000471.1, forward strand.
CCTGAAAAAATGGAAAGGGCAGGAAGTTTGTTAAAGCAGTGCATTAAGCAATCTTCATTTCCTAAAGAAGCTTTATATACCTATGCCATTTATTTAAATAATATTTCCAACAAGCCTTATAAGGCTTTAGAATATTACTTAAAAACCATTGAAGTTTTACCAAATCATAAGTTTGCTAATTACGATCTTGCCACGTTCTATCTTATTGAAGGAGAGAAGAAAATTGCCAGAGAGTTTTATTTGAAAGCCATTCACAATAACCCCGAACTGAAAATACCGGAAAATGATCTTGCATTTGAAGTTGATACTATTTAATCAAAAATGCTGTGAACAATAATATACTGCCTTTCGATAATGTAAATCAAGGAAAAATAGCCTGTATCACCGGTGCTAACGCTGGAATTGGACTTGCCACGGCTTATTATTTTGCCAGCAAAGGTTATTCTTTAATTTTATTAGCCAGAAGAAAGGAAAAATTAGAGGAGGTTGCTCATCAGATAAAATCAAAATATCCTATCGACATTTTATTGATAACCTTGGATGTTAGAAATGAAATGGAGGTTAGCAAAGCATTTTCTTCTTTGCCAGAAGCATGGAAAAAGATAGATTTTCTTCTTAATAACGCAGGTAAAGCAAAAGGATTTGCCCCTTTTCAGGAAGGAAATTTAGCTCATTGGGAGGAAATGATTGATACCAATGTTAAAGGTCTTATTTATGTTTCAAGAGCTATTATTCCCCTAATGATCAAAGAAAAAAGTGGTTTTATCATCAATTTGGGATCCATAGCAGGTAAACAAACTTATCCAAATGGAAATGTTTATTGTGCAAGCAAAGCAGCTGTGATTGCTCTTACTGAAGGCATGAGAATTGATTTACATACCCACAATATCAGAGTAGCTTCTATCTCACCTGGACATGTTGAAGATACTGAATTTGCAATGGTCAGATTTGATGGAGATAAAGAAAGAGCCAATATTTATAGTGATTTTAATCCCTTAACAGCCTTTGATATCGCTGAAACAATCTATTTTATGGCATCCAGACCAAATCATGTAAATATTCAGGATGTAATAATAATGGGTACCCAGCAACCTACTGCGGCGATTGTACATAGAAATGGCAGAGTAGATTAATTTATTTCACTAATTTTTCTGAATGAATTATTTGATTTTTACTATTTCGTACGACCAATAGATAAATACCGTTGGATAATTGAGGTAAACTAAGTACCTTCTCTCCACTAAATATGGATACTTGATAGCTTTTAATCAAATGTCCGTTCACCTGATACAGAGAAACGGTGGTAGATTCCTCAAATAAACTATTAGTCTTTCTTAAGGTTATTATATCATTTAGTATTGGGTTGGGAAATACCTGAAAAGGAGAATATTTTTTACTTACTTCATTATTAGCAGATACCGCATTTCCCGCCTGTGTTATTTTTACAAAAATAGTATCCATTCCATTTGGAAGAAATTTTAATAATCCAGTCCTTGAGGTAGCATTTGAGTTAAGGGAACTGGTAACATCCATAGACGCATTACCCGAACCAGAAATAACATTTGTACTAATAAAATCTACATTTTTGAATACCCGCCACGAAGTATTCGTTACTATAGATATTTTTTGACTTTGATTACCAGAAGTAAAACTTATATTTTGAGGTGAAACGGTAAAAGTAGGTAATACTCCATTTTGAGTTAACAACACAATCGTTGAATCTACGCCCGTTCCTTTAACCACTATTTTATCAGTTCTGGGTAATACGCTGTTATTGGGTTCACAAATCACACTTACAGAACTATTATCGACACCCGAAGTGGGGGTAATTCTTATGAAAGAGCTAGACTTATAAATGGTCCATTGCGTATTAGATACAATATTTAAAGGAAAATTACCTCCTATTGAAGGTATGGAAAGATTGGTAGGAGATACCTTTAAGGAATATTTTTTTTCTAGTAATGTTTTTAAATTATAGGTATGAATAGATCTGCCAAAAGTACCTGCAATTAATTCCATTTTTTCAGGTACGTAATGTAAATCATAAACGGCCACCATGGGTAAATTTGTACCAAGTTTATGCCAGTTAAGTCCACCATTAATAGATCCATATACCCCAGCATCGGTAGCTACGAATAACAAAGAATCTGCATGATTGGGAATAATGACCAGGTCATTTATAGAAATGTATGGTAAATCACCTTTTATAGATCTCCATTTATCTCCCCTTTCTTTTGATAAAAAAAGGTGGGATTGCCAATCATTATCTTTATAACCTGAGAGCGTAACATATACATTATCAGTAAAAGAAGGAGATGCTTGCACGGAGGTTATATATCTATCAGGTAATCCATTCGAAATATTCGTCCATATATTTGTTTCAGGATCAAATCTCCAACAATTAGCGTCTGAGGTACCAACATAGAGTAATCCTTGTAGTTTAGTGGATTCGTTAATGCTTGTAATATTATGGAACCGGGCACCATAAATATTCCCATCTGTTAAATCATTACTTATTGCTTTCCAGGAAGCACTGGCGCCTTCAGTATTTTTATACACTCTGGAGGTACCTGTATATAAAGTATTGGCATTAAAAGGACTTCTAATGAGTGGTGCATCCCATGCGACAGGTTCAAATTTATCAAT
>JBILDL010000473.1:0-2648 GCA_044352635.1 Saprospiraceae bacterium
AATTCCAGCATTAACAGATTCCCAATTTCAGATTTAGAACCCATTTATAACCCAGGATTGGGCCAGGATCTGACCATTGCCAATAATAAACCAGGCGGCTATGCCCTGATAAATGAATTACAATCATTTTTCTCTCGTGCTAATTTCCAGTTTAAGGACAAATATTTATTGACCGCTACCGTAAGAGCAGATGGTTCCTCAAAGTTTGGCGCTAATAATAAATATGGTATATTCCCATCATTCTCTGCAGGCTGGAGGCTTTCAGAAGAATCATTTTTGAAAAATACCGTGTTTAGTGATTTAAAAATAAGAGCCGGCTGGGGGCAAACTGGAAATCAAGAAATTCCCTCAAAAATTACGCAGCCTTTATATACCAATACCGTTTCTGGTACTACCAGCTATCCATTATCTCCTACCGGAGCCTACCCTGTAGGTATTTCATTTGCCAGGCTCGCAAATCCAGATATCCAATGGGAAGTGTCTTCACAAATAGATTTAGGCATAGATTTTTCTTTATTTAACGGAGCACTTTCAGGTACTTTTGATTATTTCAATAAAGTTTCCAACAATATTCTGTTAGAAGTAATCCCCGCTGACCCTGTTCAACCTGCTACTACTTTTTGGACTAATGTTAAAGACATGACGATTACAAACCAGGGGGTTGAATTTGAACTGAATTATCAAAAACGTTCAGACAATGGCTGGAGTTATTCCTTAGGTGCAAATCTAACCTTAATTGACAACGTCGTAGAGAATTCCCCTTATTCTGTTATTCCATCTGGTTCTGCTTCTGGTCCTGGTCTGACCTCAGCCACTATAAACGGATATATCAACGGTCAGCCTATCGGTACTTTTTTCCTTAAAGATCATATTGGATTTGATGAGAAGGGACAAAGTAAATTCCGCGATGTCAATAATGATGGCATTGTTACGGATGCAGATAGGATTGCGGCAGGAACAGCGCTTCCAAGTACCATGTATAATTTTAATGGCGATTTAGGTTATAAAGGACTTTCACTTTCCATTAATTTTAATGGAATATCTGGTAACAAAGTTTATGATAACACAGCAAACGCCAATTTTTATAAATTGAGATTATCTAAAGGAATTAACGTTACGCCGGAAGCTATTCTTTATCCAGAAGAAGCTACTACGAATGCAGCTCCTATTTCAACGAGATATTTGAAAGATGGTTCCTTTTTCCGGTTAAATAACCTTTCTTTAGCTTATGATTTAAACACCTCTAAATTGGGTATTGATAAATGGATTAGCCAGTTCAGGGTATATGTTACAGGACAGAATCTAATGGTTTGGACTAAATATGATGGTTATGACCCCGAGGTGAATACGGATAGAACCATCAACGGTATCTCTTCTTATGGGATAGACTATCTTAGTTATCCAAGAGCGAAAACGATCCTTTTTGGATTAAATCTATCATTCTAAGTCAAGTAAATTTATCATTATCATGAAAAAGACAAACCTATATATTTTCTCCTTTTTGTTTGTGATGCTTATCAGCAGTTGCACCAATTTAGAAGAAATCATTTTAGATGAAACCTCAGCGGGAAATCTTACACCCAGACAATCTGCCGACGGTTTGATTGCACCTGTTTATGCCTTACTACCTACTATTTTTCAGCATACCACCTATTTTGCCTTGCAGGAAATAACAACTGATGAGGCTATTTTACCTTATCGGGGAGGTACTGACTGGGGAGATAACGGTATTTATCTTGCACTTCACAGACAAACTTATGACCCTAATAATGCAAACATCAGAAACACCTGGAATCCTTTATTACAATCCGTTTCCAGAACGGTTACTGCGCTACAATCGTTGCCTTTAAATACAGATCCAGTTGCCAAAGAATATTTGGCAGAAGCAAGAGGTATGAGAGCTTATTACTCTATGATGACCTTAGATCTTTTTGGACTGGTATTTGTAAAAGATAATCCAGATGCGGGTTCCCAGATTTTAAGAGGAGATGCAGCAGTTAAATTTATTGAAAAAGAACTTTTAGATATTGAACCCCTTCTAGGAACTACAGCGGGTCCAGGAAGACTTACTAAGGGAGCCGTTTGGGGTTTATTAGCTCGACTTTACCTGAATGCAGCTGTTTATAGAGACATTTATGCCTCTACCTTTAATTTTACTGCTTCCGATATGGATAATGTTATAAAATACTGTGATAAAATAATTTCATCGGGTCAATATGCTTTGGCTTCAGAGTATTTTTCCATTTTTGATGACAATAATAACTCCAATAAAGAGCTCATTTTTGCTGTTGATCAAAGAGGAGATTTAAATGGTCACAATCGTATGGCATACTTCTCTTTATCTGGTGATATGTTTCCATTAGCAGCCTTTCCAAATGCAAATGGCACAGATGGCCCGGCTATTACCTCCGATTTTTATCAAACCTGGGCAACAGCTTATGCTCCAGAAGATCCAAGTGTCGATCCCCGTTTTCACAAACAAAATGTAGGAAGATATTCCAATCCGGCAGATACTTGCGTTGATGGCGCAACCTACGAGGTAAACAGGGGAATACAAAGAGGACAACAATATGGACTGGTTAAAAATGCAAGCGGTTTCATAAAATGTGCCGGCGGCAAATTTTTAATAGCTCCTTTGGTTCATGCAA
>JBILDL010000474.1:0-2638 GCA_044352635.1 Saprospiraceae bacterium
GACCCACCTGGATCTTAACAACTGGAATCCAGACTTTGATAAGAAGGTTGTCGGTGACATTATTTTTGTTAAATCTCCGTCTAAAGGTGCTGAGTTGGAAGGTGTGAGAACAAAAGGAGCGAATGTAACAGTTGATAATAAACCTAATACTTTATTAAAGACTCAATGGTGGGAAACAACGGACGGAAAACACATAGTAAAAGCAAATGAATCAATAGCTATGCTTTCCGCAGCCTACGGATTCACTGAAGAGAGATTCAGACAAATGAACGGTCTAAGTCCGAATGAAAAAATCAAAGAAGGTCAAATATTAATAACCCTTGTGTGCCCGGTTCAAGTAAAAGTAACGGAAAGCCCCTCAAGAATAGCTCCCGAAAATACAAAAACGGATAAAGGAGGGTTACCTGAAACAAAACAAGCAGGAGCTAAACAGGAGGAAGTAACTCCTTATTTTGACATTCAAAATGGAAAAATAACCTCGTTATTTTCAGAACCTGAAATTATTTCAACGGATGTTGAAAACCAAAAAACAGTAAAAGGATCCTCCTCACAGAGGGAAATATACATTGTTCAGCAGGGAGATACGGTCAACGGAATTGCCATAAAATTCAATTTGTCCGAAACAAAACTAAGACAATTAAATAAATTGGCTGAAGGAGAAGTAGTATTACCAAGACAGCGAATATTCCTAAATTAGGATAGCAGCGCTTTTTGAATTTGATCTGCTTGTGCCATAGTAGTTTCAAAACCTATATCATGAATAAGGTTGAATTTGGGTAATGAAAAAAGATAGAATTCCTGAACTTTTGGTTCGATGACGATATCACAAGCAATAAGTTCTGGTTGCGTATTGGCATTCATAAACAATTCGAAACAACGCTGAGCAACTTGTATAGATGATTGATAATCTTTGTCCTCATCCATAGAAAGCGGGATAACGTTTACACCTATTAATCGTTGCGCCTGAGAAATAATAGCCGAAGCAGGCAAATTATTTAATATCCCCCCATCTGCATACCTATCTCCGTTAATAATTACTGGTTTAAAAACTAAGGGAATGGAACAAGAAGCTAAAATAGTATCTAATAACGGACCTTCGTGAAAAATTTCAGTCTTTCCCTTGGTAAGGTTTGTAGCTGTTACAAATAATTTCTTTTCAAGATCTTCGAAATTAGGAGGGATACCCACTTCGATTAAACGCTCTTTCAAATAATTTAAATTTGACAATCCTCCGGCTGACCATTCAAATCTAAAAAATTTCCACAGGCTACTATGGCCAACGAAATCAATCATCTCCTGACTAGACAACCCCATTGCATAAAGAACACCAATTATTGAACCCGCACTCGTACCTGAGATGACGGTAGGATGAATATTTAATTCATTCAATGCCTTTAAAACACCAATGTGTGCAATACCTCTGGCTCCTCCACCGGAAAGAACCAGACCAATGTCATGTTTAACCTTCATTTAATTTGATATAAAATGGAAAGACCTGAAAAACCTAACAAATAATAGTTTACAAATAAATAACGTAACAATCTAACAACAGTTCTGTTATAATTTGGTTTATCTGATTACTTTTGTGGCTTATTTGAAAGAAATGTTTAATTAACAATCTATTCTATGAAAAAATTTACTATTAAATTCCTGTTTGGCCTTGTGGCCCTCCTTGGATTTAACCAACTTAACGCACAGGGAGTAACTACTTCATCTATAGCGGGTAGGGTTAAAGATTCAAAAGGTGAGTTTCTTGTTGGTGCAAATATTCAAGCAGAACATTTGCCTTCAGGTTCTCTTTACGGAAACTCAACAGATGATGGAGGTTACTTCAGAATCCCGGGTATGCGTGTTGGTGGTCCATACAAAATCACTATCACTTATACTGGTTACAAAGAAAAACTTATTGAGAATGTTACATTGAGTTTAGGTACAACAGCTACTTTCAATGTTGAACTTACTGAAGATGCTATTGAGTTGAGCGGACTAGAGATTATTGCAGATAAAAATGACGTATTTAGTGGCAACAGAACTGGCGCTGCAACGAACTTCAATTCTAAGGAGATTAATGCGCTTCCTACTTTAAGTAGAAACGTACTTGGTTTTGCTGGTTTAACCCCTCAGGCAAATGGTAGTTCATTTGGTGGACAGGACAACAGATTGAATAACATTACCATTGACGGTTCTATTTTCAACAACTCATTTGGACTTGCTGGTCAACCAGGTGGACGTACAGGTGTTGCTCCTATTAGTTTAGATGCGATTGAGGAATTACAAGTAAACATTGCTCCTTTTGATGTTAGACAATCTGGTTTCGTAGGTGCTGGTGTAAATGCCGTTACCCGTTCAGGAACAAATGAATTTAGTGGCTCTGCTTACTATTTCACCCAAAACAGAGACTGGATTGGTACGCAAGCAAAAGATGCTACAGTTACACCAGGTCAATTCACTGATTATCAGGCAGGTTTCAGACTTGGTGGTCCAATTATCAAGAATAAATTATTCTTTTTTGCCAGTGGTGAAATTGACAGAAATACTACCCCCAATTTACTTGTAGCAAATGATGGAACACAAGCACAGTCAGGTAACGTTACCAGTGTATTGGCATCGGACTTAAAGGGAGTTTCTGATTTTCTAC
>JBILDL010000475.1:0-2630 GCA_044352635.1 Saprospiraceae bacterium
CTGTAAGGTTAGTGAAACTTTTGTCAACTGGATGAAAGCTAACAATGATCCTCGTTTGATGATCGTTACAGGTGGAACAGGAAACCCAGAGGTTACTTCTACCTGGGATGTAAATCCAGCTTCTGCTATTGGTTTACCTAACGGTTACACCAGTTCAACCCTTCTAAATGTTCTTTCTGCTGAAAATAGAGCGAAATTTCAAACGGCTGGAATTGGTACACGTATGTTCTCTATGTTAAACATAAAGTACATGGATTGGGAAGATCCATACTACCTTATTTCTTATGCTGAAACAGAATTTCTTTCAGCTGAAGCTGCAGTGAGAGGATGGATTACAGGTAATGCAGAAACGCATTTCAATAATGGTACCAGAGCCGCTATTCAGGCATGGACTGCTTTTGACGCTTCTTTTGCTCGCCCAGCGGCTGAAATAGATGCTTATATCGCAGGTCGTAAATTTGCAGCTGCTGCAACCGAAGATAAACTTCGCCTTATTGGAGAAGAATTTTGGGCAGCGACTTTCTTAAACGATATGGAATCTTATGCCAACTGGAGAAGACTTGGATATCCTGTGCTTACACCAACAAAAGATCCTAACGCATTTGACGGTAATGTTATACCTCGTCGTTTAATCTATTGGGAAAATGAAGCTGGCTCAAATCCAGCGAATTTTACCGCAGCAGTAAGCCGTATGGGTGGTGATAAATTCTCTACCCGTGTTTGGTGGGATGGTGGTAAATAAATTATTTATCAGGGATTTTTATCTTATTAATCTCTGATTTTTAAATACTTACTATTAATTTTTGAAGAGGCTATCTAAAAAGATAGTCTCTTTTTTTATGACCTGTCCTGATAAAAATTTACACTGACCATGACCCCAGAGGGGTCACATGTATCTAGCTATTATGCCCCTGGCGGCAACATTTTTTCATTGTCCCATTTGGCCCCTGGCGGCATAATTTCCCCAACATACCATTATGCCCCTGGCGGCAACATTTTTTCATTGTACCATTTGGTCCCTGGCGGCAATATTTCCCCAACATACCATTTGGCCCCTGGCGGCATAATTTCCCCAATATACCATTATGCCCCTGGCGGCAATATTTTTTCATTGTACCTTTTGTCCCTGGCGATAATAAATGCTAGAAACATGCGACCCCTCCGGGGTCGGTTTGTTTTTGTGTCCTGACCCCAGAGGGGTCACATGTTTATGGCCATTTTGCGCCTTGCGATAATAAATGTTTTTATTGTACCTTTTGTGCCTTGCGATAATAAATGTTTTCATTGTACCATTATTGCCCCTGGCGGCGTCTATTTTTTAATCACCTCTATTAAAATATGAGGTAGGGTTCATTAAAAAGTCCTATTTTTAGATTTTGATAATCAAGTCTAGCCAAATCTATGAAACGATTTTCAATGTTTTTATCCCTTTTGTTTTCATTGGGTTTTTCATTTTTGATTCACCATGAAACAAATGCGCAACCTCTGTTTCAGGCAATGCCTTCTTCTTCAACAGGTATAACCTTCGAAAACACCCTTCCTGAAACACCGGCGTTGAATATTATTACTTACGAATACTTCTATAATGGAGGTGGCGTAGGCGTTGGTGATTTTAATAAGGATGGGCTTATTGATATTTTTTTCAGTTCCAATATCAGCCAACATAAATTATATCTGAATAAAGGTAATTTCCAATTTGAAGACATAACAAAGAAAGCGGGTATTCTTCCTAATACCGGTTGGGCTACCGGTGTATCTGTAGCCGATGTCAATGGGGATGGCTGGCTTGATATTTATCTTTGTCAATCAGGTAATCTACCGCCAGAAAAAAGAAAAAATCTTTTATATATCAATAATAAGGATATGACCTTCACTGAAAAGGCCGGCGAAGTGGGACTGGCTGATTCAGGACACACCACTATGGCCGCCTTTTTTGATATGGACAAGGATGGTGACCTTGATGCCTACATACTGAATCATAACATTAAGCAATTTCGAAATTTTGATGCCGCTTTTTTGAAAAATCAGATAGATCCCGACGCTGGCGATCGGCTTTATGAAAATCGTAATGGCATTTTTCATAATATTACCCAACAAGCTGGTATTAAATCGAATCCATTAGGTTATGGACTGGGCCTAAACGTATCTGATATCGACGGGGACGGATGGCAGGATATCTATGTTTCGAATGATTATGTCGAGGAGGATTATCTCTACCTTAACAACCAAAATGGAACTTTCAGGGAAGTTCTTAAAGAGCAAATACCACATATTTCTAACTTCTCGATGGGACTCGATATTGCAGATATCAATAATGATGGCTGGCAAGATATTTTCACTCTTGATATGCTTCCAAAAGACAATAAAAGACAAAAACTACTCTATGCGCCCGATAATTTTGAAGTTTATAACAACACTGTAGATAATGGTTTTCATCATCAACTGATGCGAAATATGCTTCATTTAAATAATGGCAACGGTACATTTAGTGAAATCGGACAATTAGCAGGCATTTCAAATACTGACTGGAGCTGGTCTGCTCTCTTTGCCGATTATAATAATGACGGGAAAAAGGACCTTTTTGTGACAAATGGTTACGGCAGAGATATGATAAATCGGGATTTTATTAA
>JBILDL010000476.1:0-2616 GCA_044352635.1 Saprospiraceae bacterium
CGGCTTCGTTGTCGGCTCGCATCAATGCCAAATCCAGTTTATCTGATACCAGTTTATTGAATCTGACATCGAGATTTGAAACGAAGCTGAGTAAATCTGATACATCATCCTTGTCAAATCGAATTAACGCCAAGCTAAGTAAAACGGACACATCCTCCTTGTCGGATCGCATTAACGCTAAGCTGAATAGTAATGTATTTCCTTATAACCCAGGACCCGAAAAGGGACATATCATGTATTGGAATGGATCCAACTGGGTAAATCTAAGACCTGGTACTGCCGGTCAAGTTTTAAAGATGTCCTCAGGGTCTGAGCCAGTACCAGTATGGGGAACTGATGCAACTACTTCGGTTCCAGCTTTCTCCCCCTGCGGAGCACCCATTTCTGACATTGATGGCAACGTCTATAATACGGTCTTGATTGGTGCACAGTGTTGGACAAAGGAGAATTTAAGAGTGAGAAGATATAATAATGGCAGATCGATTCTATTTGATGCCACTGGTGGTCCTGATGGCAGTTCTTCCACATGGTCAAATTTAACCATAGGAGCGCATACCATTTACGCAAATGATAGTACCAATACTCCTTCGAACCGCACCAAATATGGCTACCTATACAATTGGTATGCTGCAAAAGGGATATATACAACAGGAACAATTACAAGTACTGATACTTTAAACATCTGCCCTTCAGGCTGGCACGTTCCTACGGACACGGAGTGGACCACTTTGACTACTGAACTTGGGGGAGAAAGCGTAGCAGGGGGCAAGATGAAATCCATTGGCACTGCCTATTGGAATAGTCCAAATACAGGGGCAACGAATGAAAGTGGTATTTCAGGTCTCCCGGGTGGTTATCGTTTTTATGATGGTAGTTTCAGCAATATTAAAAACGTCGCTTTCTTCTGGAGTGCTACTGAGGGCAACCTCTATAACGCATGGAACCGAGACCTGAGCTACGGCAGTGACGATTTTGCAGGGTCTGCAACCCCTAAGTCGTTCGGTGCTTCCGTCCGCTGCCTCAAGGATTGATAATTTGTCTATTTGACTATTTGTGGGCGAGCAAATGCGGGAGGCAGGAAAGGGGGTGTGGAAATTTCCCCCCAATGCGTCGGGTTAATATTAGAATTAGACCTGTCTTGGAAAAGACGATGCATGCATCGCCTCTTCGCGTCAGGACATGAGTTTAGCCAGGCTTTTTTTACAGTATAGTTTACTATTGATCATATTCTGAACAAAATATCTAGAAAAGTAAAGCTTTTTTTGGACAATATACCTGATTTTTTAAAATCAGATCAAAAGACAAATAGCTTACTTTACCACACTATTTAGCCATACCTCCTCGAATAGTTGTATGTTTACTAAAGCCATGAAACTGGTTTTAAAAACAAAAGATGAAAGCAAAATTTATAAATCCATTTACAGACTTTGGATTTAAAAAAATCTTTGGGGAGGAAGCAAGTAAACCCTTATTATTGGATTTCCTGAACGCACTTTTGCCCGAATCGGACAAAATTGTTGACCTGACTTTTAAGAATAATGAACAGTTGGGAGAGACTGACGCAAATCGCAGAGCCGTCTATGACATTTATTGCGAAAATGAAAAGGGGGAAAAATTCATAGTTGAGCTACAAAAGGCAAAACAAAATTATTTCAGAGAAAGAACTCTTTATTACGCTACTTTTCCTATTAGGGAACAAGCGGAAAAAGGCTTTTGGGATTTTAATATGAAAGCGGTTTATTGCATAGGTATTTTAGACTTTACCTTTGACAACCAAAAATTTGACCCAGAAACCAGTGAATTTAAACATACGATAAAACTTAAGAATCAAAATGGAAAGACGTTTTACGAGAAATTGACATTTATTTATTTTGAGATGCCAAATTTCCATAAGGAAGAAACTGAGTTGGAAACAAGATTGGATAAGTGGCTCTATTTTATCAAACATTTAGAGGATTTCCAGACTATCCCGCAAAGTATTGCAGACGAAGTGTTTAAACAGGCATTTGAGAAGGCTGAACTTGCTAATCTCGGCGCTGTAGAAATGGATAACTATGAAAAAAGTCTGAAAATATTCAGAGATCTGAATGGTGCCTTTGACACAGCCTTTGGTGATGGGAAATTGGAAGGAAAGATCGAAGGAAAATTGGAAGGGAAATTGGAAATAGCAAAAGCACTAAAAAATATGGGCGTCTTAACAGCGACTATTATGGCTTCAACAGGTTTGACGAAGGAAGATATTGAGAAGCTTTAGGAATATGATTTTTTTGGTTGAGATGATATTTTTAATTAAATAGTACAGGAATAAACTGAAATTTATGATTTAATTTTTTCAGCATCGAAGATTATTAATCATAGGCATCGTTTAATCATAAAAATCATCCTTAAAAACGGAAAACGCTTTCAACCACATCTATAAGCCCCAAAGGATTGTAAAATCATAAAGTGCAGCCCAACGGTCATAAGCAGGTATCTGAAATAGGGACATCAACATTGAAAAACCAACTTACATTTAATCTTTATTTTTCTCGTTTTTCGAAAAAATGTTACTTCTTATCTGGTTGCTCGTTAATTAAATCCATTTTTATTTAGCAACTAAATGGTTAAAATAAGCTA
>JBILDL010000477.1:0-2614 GCA_044352635.1 Saprospiraceae bacterium
TAAAGAAAATAAAAAAACGGAAAAACTTGCTTTTTCTACCTTGGGATGTCCTGACTGGCGTTTGAAACAAATCGTTGACTGTTCGGTCAAAAATGATTATAAAGGGTTCGAAATAAGAGGATTAGCTGGGGAGATGGATTTACCGAAATGTCCTGAGTTTAATAAGACAAATTTGCCTGCTTCCTTAAGATTGATCAAGGATAATGATATTAAAATAATCAATCTTGGCTCTTCTGCCAATTTACATTTTGCTCAAGAGGATAAAAGGAAATCAAATTTAGATGATGCTAAAAGATTTATCGATCTGGCGGAGCAACTTGAATGCCCTTTTGTGCGGGTTTTTCCTGATGATCTGCCACCCGATCAATCTGTCGAACAAACCCTCGATTTGATTATTTCAGGATTAGTTACCCTTGGGGAATATGCAAAGGGAAGCAATGTGACCATTCTACTCGAATCTCATGGTAAGGTGGTTTATAAAGATATGCTTTTGAAAATTATGGCTGGGGCAAATCATCCAAAAGTTGGCCTCATCTGGGACTTTTTTAATATGTGGGTAGTTACCAAAGAATCTCCTAAAGAAGTGTTTGATGCACTCGGGAAATATATTAAACATGTACATATAAAAGATGCCAATTTGGTAGATGGAAAACCTGCTTATTGCCTTATTGGTCAAGGGGTTGCCCCACTCAGGGAGGCCATGGATTCCTTAAAAAGGTCAAATTATAAGGGGTACTATAGTTTTGAATGGGAGAAAAAATGGCATCCTGAAATCCAAGATCCAGAGATTGCGTTTCCGCATTTTGCCAAAGAAATCATCCATTATTTGTAAGTGTTACGAACATGTATTTTAAAGTATTCAAAATAGGTCAACCTGCTTTAAACCTGGTAAGAAATCAATCATGACAAATCATTCAAACACAGATCTTTTATATCAAAGAAGGGCAGCTGTCGTGCCCAAAGGATTAGGTATTTTCAGTCCTGCTTCCGCAACCTCAGCTCACGGCGCCATTGTCAAAGATGCCGATGGCAGAGAATTAATTGATTTTGCCGGAGGTATTGGGGTGATGAATGTGGGTCATTGTCCGGAAAAAGTGGTAAAAGCTATTCAAGATCAAGCGGCTCGTCTGATGCATACCTGCTTTAATGTAGCTATTTACGAACCCTATCTTGCTTTGGCAGAAAAACTGGTATCCATCCTCCCACATGGGGAAGCTACGAAAGTTATGCTGACAAATACAGGGGCTGAAGCTGTTGAAAATGCCATTAAAATAGCGAGACAAGCAACAGGCAGACCTGCGGTTATCTGTTTTGAAGGGGCATTCCATGGTCGGTCCATGATGGCCATGACACTGACTTCAAAGGTTGGATATAAACTACATTGTGGCCCTTATGCTCCCGAAGTTTACCGTATCCCTTTCCCATATTATCAGGCTTATCAGGAAAATATAACGGAGGAGGCGTTTGGCAAAAATCATTTAGCTGAGTTGGAAAAATATTTTAATCAGGGCGTCTCAGCCAGTCAGGTGGCAGCTATTATCCTGGAACCAGTGCAAGGGGAGGGTGGTTTCCATGTTGTTTCACCCACTTACCTGAAGGGATTAAGGAAAATTTGCGATAAATATGGGATTATGCTCATTCTCGATGAAGTTCAGTCTGGATTCGGACGAACTGGAAAATGGGCGGCTTATGATCATTATGATGTTATTCCTGATATTTCAACCTGGGCCAAATCTATGGGCGGTGGTATGCCCATAGGTTGTGTAATGGGCAAAGCTGCCATTATGGATGCTGCAGGTCCTTCTACCATAGGGGGTACCTATCCGGGTAACCCCGTTTGTGCCGCTGCTGCATTGGCAACGATCGAATATATGGAGGA
This sequence comes from Saprospiraceae bacterium, assembly GCA_044352635.1. GTDB lineage: Bacteria > Bacteroidota > Bacteroidia > Chitinophagales > Saprospiraceae > BJGN01. Next base: position 1,880 of record JBILDL010000477.1, read on the forward strand.
GATGAATATAAACGAACTCGGCGTTCAAGTGGGCATTAAAGTGAATGATTTTTTTGAAAGATTAAAAAGTAAATTCCCTGATACCATTAAGGCTATTCATGGGCTTGGGGCTATGCTGGCCATCGAATTGGTTGACCAGAATGGAAATCCTGCCGCTGACCTTACCAAAAAGGTATTGCATTTTGCCAATGAAAATGGCTTAATCCTCATTAGTGCTGGCGTAAATGGTAATTATATTCGGATTTTAAGTCCTTTAGTCATTTCCGATGCTCATCTATTTAAAGGTTTTGAAATTATTGAAAATGCATTTAATGCGCTACTATGAGAAAAAATTATATAAATGGCCTTTGGATAGACGCTATTTCAGGTAATACCCGACCATTATTTAATCCAGCAACAGGAGAAAAAATAGTTGATTTACCCTTTGGTGATGTTGTCGATTATCAATTAGCTATTGATTCAGCGATAAATGCCTGGGATAACTGGCAGTCAAAATCGCCCTACTACAGAGCTGAAATTTTAAAAAATACCGCACGGATTATCAGAGAAAAAATAGAGGTGATTGCGTATGATATGGTGCTGGAATCAGGAAAACCTTTATTGGAAGCAAAAGCAGAAATTGGCGTGGCTGCCAATCTTTTTGAATGGTTTGCAGAAGAAGGAAAGCGATGTTATGGACGAACTATTCCCTCTTTTCGCACCAATAAGCGGATGTCTGTTATTTATCAACCTCTT
>JBILDL010000478.1:0-2609 GCA_044352635.1 Saprospiraceae bacterium
ACTTCTTTCTATTCAATTTGTTGTTGCCCAACCAGAAAGATGGCAGCAACGAGTTCAATATAAAATGGATATTGATTTTGATGTAAAAAAACATCAGTTTAATGGAAATCAGACTATTAAATACACTAATAATTCGCCTGACACTTTAGATAGGATTTTTTATCACCTTTATTTTAATGCCTTTCAACCTGGAAGTATGATGGATGTTCGCTCCAGGACTATTTCTGACCCTGATCCCAGAGTTGATGACCGTATATTCAAACTTAATCCTGATGAAATTGGTTTTCACAAAATTTCTGCTTTAAGTCAGGACGGGATTCCTTTACAATTTGAAATGGTGGAGACAATATTGGAAGTAAAACTGGCAAAACCAATTCTTCCCGGTAAATCAACTACCTTAGATATGTCTTTTTCAAGCCAGGTACCTCTACAAATTAGACGTTCCGGTAGAAATAATGCTGAAGGTATTGATTATTCAATGGCTCAGTGGTATCCAAAATTATGTGAATATGATTATCAGGGCTGGCATGCAAATCCTTATGTTGGTAGAGAATTTTATGGTGTATGGGGTGATTTCGATGTGACTTTAAACATTGATGCAAAGTATATGGTAGGTGGAACAGGTTACCTCCAAAATCCAGAGCAAATTGGAAAAGGTTATACTCAAAATACGGTGACTCCAAAACCTGATAAAAATGGTAAGCTTTCCTGGCACTTTATTGCGCCAAATGTTCATGATTTTTTATGGGCTGCTGATCCGGATTATACTCATACCTCTTTAAAAAGAGCAGATGGACTAACTCTTCATTTTTATTATCAAGCCAATGATAAAACGAAAGATAATTGGGAGGCTTTACCAGCCATAATGGACAAAGCTTTCGATTATATCAATAAAAATTTTGGGCAATACGATTACAAACAATACTCGTTTATCCAAGGTGGCGATGGTGGAATGGAATATCCAATGGCAACCTTAATCACCGGAGAAAGAAATATTGGTAGTCTTGCGGGTGTCGCTGTGCATGAATTAATGCATAGTTGGTATCAAATGATGCTGGCTACCAATGAAAGTTTATACGCCTGGATGGACGAAGGTTTTACATCTTATGCCAGTTCAAGAGTAATGCAACATCTCATTGAAAATAAAATATTAATGCCGGGTAGGGTAGCAGCTAACCCGCAAGCAGGCAATTACGCTGGGTATTTCAATCTGGCTAAATCCGGATTTGAAGAACCTTTGTCAACGCATGCCGATCATTTTCAGACGAATAGAGCTTATGGACTCGCTGCTTATTCAAAGGGTTCTGTTTTTCTTGCACAACTTGAATATGTTCTCGGAAAACCAATTTTCGATCAGGCTTTACTTCGATATTTTTATACCTGGAAAGGAAAACATCCAAATGTAAATGATTTTATAAGGGTCTTTGAAAAATCCAGTCAGCTGGAATTGGATTGGTACAAAGAATATTTCTATCACACTACCTTAACAGTTGATTATGCTATAAATAATGTCTCCTCCATGGATAATAATACCTTAGTGATCCTGGAAAGAAAGGGTAAAGTGCCTATGCCTGTTGATATAGTCATAACTAAAAAAGATGGTACTAAAATGGGTTACACTATTCCTCTACAGATAATGAGGGGAGCAAAAGGAGCGGATTTATCTGGTTTCAATTGGATCGTTAGTCCTGATTGGGCTTGGACAAATCCTCAGTATTCTTTGAATTTGCCTGTGAAACTAGAGGATATTTTAACTATAGCAATTGATCCTTCCGAGCGCATGGCAGACATTGAAAGAATAAATAATGTTTGGAATAATTCGGCAAATGCCAAATAATATTTAAAATTGGGTGTTTCGTCTTCGATGCGTGTTCTTCAGTTAACTAAAAAAGTCCCTTTCCCGTCGAAAGATGGCGAGTCTATGGCTATTCTTTCCATCGCGAGGTCTTTGGTTTCAAATGGTGTATCTGTTGATTTATTGTCTTTAAACACTAATAAACACAGATTTTTAAGTGACTTATATGATTTAGATTCAACTATATATCGCTCTATTAATATGGTGGAAATCAATACAGATTTCCATCCTATTTCATTCCTCATTAACATAATTTCTAATATTCCTTATCAAATTAGCAGATTTGTTAAGAAGGACTACAAGGTTAAACTTGTTTCACTTTTGACCCAAAATAATTATGATTTTATCCTGCTTGAAACTGTTTATTTGATGCCTTATATTTCTGTAATTAAAAGATATTCTTCGGCAAAGATTCTTTTAAGAACACACAATATGGAATATGAAATTTGGGATAGACTATATAAAGGGGCAAATTGGGGTGTTTCTAAATTATTATATAAATGGCTGGCGCGTCAGATGTTTAGGTATGAATCTTTTCGACTACATTCTATCGATTATTTAATTGCCATTTCTAAGCGAGAACTTTTAATGTTTAAGGCTTCTTATCCTTCCTTAAATGGTAGCGTTGTTCCTATTACCTGGAATGTCTCAAAAGAAAGTTATCAAAAAACCTTAAAAAGTAATACTCAAAATATTAGCTTGTTTTTTATTGGTTCTTTAGATTGGAAGCCTAATCAGGAAGGGCTTCTTTGGT
>JBILDL010000479.1:0-2604 GCA_044352635.1 Saprospiraceae bacterium
TTTTGCTCTGACACAACCATTATAGGTGCACCATTCTACCTGATGGAAAAAGTGGAAGGACTCATTTTAAGAAATACTCTTCCTACGTCCATTTCCCTGGACGAAAAAACGATGTCAGCGCTGTCAGATTCCTTTGTAAAAAATCTGGTTGATTTACACGCCATCGATTGCACTCAACCTAATATATCCACTTTAGGCAAACCCGAAGGTTATGTGCAAAGGCAAGTTTCGGGTTGGATAGACCGATATCGCAATGCAGAAACTTTTCATATTCCAAGCATGCATTTCCTAATGGAATACCTGCCTTTTTCCATGCCTTCAACCAACGATATTTCCCTGATTCATAATGACTACAAATTTGACAATCTCGTTCTCAATGAATCCAATCCCGCTGAAATATTAGCCGTTTTAGACTGGGAAATGTGTACCATTGGTGATCCATTAATGGATCTGGGCACCTCTTTAGCTTATTGGTTTGAGGCGACTGAAATGAATCCTCTGGTAAAAAATTTCGCCAATTTAACCTGGCTTCCCGGGAACAAAACGAGACAGGAAATATGGGATTATTATATTCAGTTAAGCGGTAGGAACCATACTGACAGTGCCTTTTATTTTGCCTTTGGCTGTTTCAAAGTAGCTACCATAATACAACAAATATATGCCCGTTACGCAAAAGGTATCACCAATGACCCTCGCTTCGCCCATTTAGATAAATTAGTCCTGGCATTTGGTGATCGTGGAAAATTAGCCGTCCCGTAATGATGCGATACTTCGCGTCTTCGCATAAAAGGCAGAGCATCAAATATCAAAAATGATATCTTTGCGTTCTTAATGAACTTTTGGATGGAATCGAAAAGGATGAGAACGATTTATAAACACGTGAAATATTTTATATTTAAATTGGCTGAAATCAACTTTATTAGCCAAAACAGAATGGCCGTAGTTACCTTATGCAGGATAGAAAAATATTTTTTCTATCTCTTATTTTCTGTTATTATTTCATCTCCAGGAATGGCTCAAGGAGATATTGACGTAAAAAAGAAATATATAGAACAATTTAGGTGGATAGCCTTAAAGGAAATGGAACTTACAGGCATTCCCGCAGCGATAAAACTTGCACAGGGTTTATTGGAATCAAATGCTGGATTTAGTACACTCGCCACCGAGGCAAACAATCATTTTGGCATGAAATGTCACAATGACTGGACCGGTTTAACCTACTTTAAAGAAGATGACGACCGAGATGATAAAGGCAGGTTAATTCCCTCTTGTTTTCGTAAATTTTCTTCCCCGGAAGAAAGTTATCATGCTCATTCTCTTTGGCTTACACAAAGACCAAGATATAGTAATTTGTTTACATTAGATCCAGAGGACTATAAAGCCTGGGCTCATGGTCTTAAAAAGGCGGGCTATGCTACCGATCCATCTTATGGAGACAAACTTATTTCCATTATTGAAAAATTTGAACTTCATAAAATACAACCGGTTCAGAAACCACCGGTAGAACTCAGCTTTGAGGTTCAAACAGAACCTACAAAAAGTGAAAAAATCATACTAAAGGAATCTGTAAAAACAGCCGCTGTCGTTGACAATTCCCAAACGGGCGTTTGGGTAATGAATGAGGTTCGATTTGTTTATGCAAAACCAGGGATAAAGCTTACTGATATTGCAAAAATGTATGATATCCCCTTAAAAAAACTCCCAAAGTTTAATTCTCCCTTATTGAGTAAGTCTTTGGAGCAGCTTCCTGAAAAACAACGCATTTTTCTTGAACCAAAAAGAAAAGAATTTCATGGTGAGCAAAAATGGCATGTCGTTCAAGCCAACGAGACATTACAACGTATTGCAGACTATTATGCCATTCAAACAGAGCCTCTCCGCAAAAGAAACAGACTTTTCGAAAAGGAAGAACCAACCATAGGTACAAAATTGAAACTAAATGGTAAAAAAATTAAAATCATTTCATTGCGTAAATAATAACAATTTGTGCTAATTTATTTCTTCATTTTATTTTTGTTTACCTTGTACCTGTCATTTATCTAACTACACAAAAGTTACCTGTTATGAGAAATATTATCCTTTTGTTCTTTTTCATCCTTTTCTCTGTTAATACTTACGCACAAAGTTCTGCTTTTGGATTTAAAGGGGGACCGTTAATGGGTTTGCAACGCTGGGATAATAGCTTTCAAACCGAACCTCTTTTTCGTTACCAAGGCAGTGTTTTCATAGAATCGTATGAAGAAGACAGCCCTTTTTCTTTGTTTGCTCAAGCTGGTTACCACATAAAAGGTAGTTCTCTGCGAACTTATTCTACGGTTTTTATTCGACCCGATGGTTCTCAACAGACCTTACCCAGCCAATTCACTCCCTTAGAATTTAGAAATGTATCCTTGATTGTCGGTGCAAAACAGAGAGTTGGAAGTGGTTTCATGGGGGGACAACCTTATTATATGTTTGGTGTGAGAGGGGATTATACGGTTAATACCAAATTTGGATTTGGAGATCCGTCCATAAATCCTTTTTATTCTTATATCTATCCCTTTGAAGGATTCGTCCGTAAATTTAACTATGGTTTTTCTGTAGGTGGCGGTATGGAGCTACCTT
>JBILDL010000480.1:0-2599 GCA_044352635.1 Saprospiraceae bacterium
GATGGGTAGCATCACTTCCGGCTTCGGGTTCAGAAAGACAAAACGAACCAATCCATTCACCTGAACTTAGAAGTGGTAAATACTTTACCTTTTGTTCCTTTGTACCATAATGTTCGATTCCCCAGCAAACCAATGAATTATTAACCGACATAATAACAGAACAGGAATTATCTACTTTTGAGATTTCCTCCATAGCGAGGACATAAGAGATAGTGTCTAAACCACTTCCACCAAAGAGCGGGTCCACCATCATGCCCATAAATCCAAGTTCAGCCATTTGTTTCACCTCATCATAAGGATACTGCATTCTGGTATCTCTTTGAATGACACCAGGTTTGCAAACTGTCCGGGCAAATTCCCTGGCTGCCCCCTGAACGGAAATATGTTCTTCTGTTAATTTAATATTCATAAATTTAATTTTTATTGTTAGCGAATTTACGCTAAAAATATTAAATTTGGCAAAGCACCTTAAACATTAGCGAAATCTTAGGATTAGCCGAAAAGATTTTTTTAAAAATTTTCACTTTATCATTCAACTTAATTAATTTGTCATGAAAAAAAGCACAATTAGACATCCATTTCTGGTGTTTTTGGGAATGCTCATCAGCTTTTCTGTATTTTCCCAAAAGACGATTACTGGAAAGATTTCCTCTGCGTCGGACGGTTCAGCATTAGAAGCCGCGGCAGTCTCTGTAAAAGGTACCACAGTAGGGAGTATTACGGACGCAAATGGTAACTATTCCATTCAAGTTCCCGCTGGATCCACCGTATTGGAATTCAGTTATACTGGATTTATAAGCCAGGAAATTACCATTGGTGACAAATCTGTCATCGATGTTGTTTTAGAAGAAGGCGTACAACTTTCTGATATTGTTGTTATTGGCTCCCGTTCACAAACGAGAACGAAGATTGAATCGGCAGTTCCTGTTGATATTATCCCCATGAAGCTAATCATAAATGATGTGGGTCAGGTTGATCTGAATCAAATTTTGACATTTATAGCTCCTTCGTTTCAATCGGCAAGACAGACAATTTCTGACGGAACAGACCACATTGATCCTGCCCAGTTGAGAGGATTAGGATCTGATCAGGTTTTGGTTTTAATTAACGGGAAAAGACGGCATCAATCTGCCTTAGTGAACGTAAACGGAACGGTAAACAGAGGACAGGTTGGTACTGACTTGAACGCCATTCCTGCCAATTCCATTGAACGTGTTGAAATATTAAGAGATGGTGCGGCGGCACAATATGGTTCCGACGCGATTGCCGGGGTTATCAACATAGTATTGAAAAACGAAACGGGTGTTTTAAGCGGTAATGTCTCTTATGGTCAGCACGTTAGTTCTTATGCAAAAAACTATGTAATAAACAAGGGAGTAAATGACCATGTAAATGTAAGCGACGGAGCAGCCACCCAGGTTGCTTTGAATTATGGCTTCAAATTAGGTTCAAAAGGTATTTTGAATTTAACGGGTGAATATACTCAAAGAGACATATCTAATAGATCAGGTACTTACACAGGTCAGATTTACCCTTCTGTTGGTGGCTTAGTGAAAGACGATTCTATACTCTCTGCCAGAGGATTAGATAGGAACGATTTTGATATGAGAATTGGTAATTCGAGGATTAATGGCGGTGGCATCATGTATAATTTAGATTTACCCATCAATGATAAAACTACCTTTTATGCTTTTGGAGGTTACAATAGAAAAGCGGGAGAAGCTGCTGGACTTTACAGATACCCAAATGCCATTCCAGCGTCTGTCAGAGGCCTTGTATTATCAAGCAGCTACTATCCTAATGGATTTTTGCCGTTAATTAACTCAACCGTAGTAGATTTCTCTACAGTAGTAGGCTTGAAAGGAAAATTAGGCGAATGGTTCTATGATTTGAGTAACACTTACGGAAGAAATGTATTTGATTTTGACGTTACCAATTCTATAAATTATACCCAGGCACTCGTTTCAGCCGCGCCACAAAGAGAATTTGATGCAGGTGGTCTAACTTTTTTACAAAACACGATAAATGCTGACGTTTCTCGCACATACAAAGTTTTAAGCGGGCTAAATACGGCCTTTGGAGCAGAATACCGGATAGATCAGTTTGATATCAGAGCGGGAGAAGAATCATCTTACAAGAATTTTAACACAGCGGCAGGTATTGCTGCGGGTGCTCAGGTTTTTCCTGGTTTTTTACCGTCAAATGAAGGAAGTAATGCAAGAAATAACGTTGCTTTTTATGCTGACGTTGAACAGGACTTTTCTAAGAATTTTATGATTGCCGGTGCATTAAGATTTGAAAACTATTCAGACTTTGGAAGCACTTTTAATTATAAATTAGCTTCCAGATTAAAATTAACGGATAAAATCTCTTTACGCGCCAGCACAAGTACAGGTTTCCGTGCCCCTTCTCAGCAGCAAAAGTATTATGCAAAAACAAATACCTTATTTGTCGCTTCGCCTGCCGGTTTAGTTCCTGTTGAAAGTGGAACATTTACCAATGACAGTGAGCCAGCTAAAATATTAGGCATTCCTGAACTTAAGCAGGAGACTTCTATTAGTTATACCATTGGTGCTACGGCGCGAATCAATGAAAATCT